>JAPOYX010000143.1 GCA_026706345.1 Gemmatimonadota bacterium
CCGACCGGGCCAGCGGCGGGCTCAGGTGGATCCTGGGCGAGCCGACCGGTTGGGGACCGCTCGCCGACCGCGTGCTGAAGCCCCTCAACCTGGCCCGCTGGCCCTACCACGGCCACAACCCGCGCATGACCCCGGAGGGCGCCATCGTCTTCTTCGACAACGGCACCTGGGGCGCACGCCCGCCGAAGCCCCCGGTCCCGCCGGAACGGAACTTCAGCCGAGGCGTGGAGTACCGGGTGGACGAGCAGAAGATGACGGTGGAGGAGGTCTGGGCGTCGGATACGCGCTTCTCGCCGTCGTCACGCCACTCTCCCGACATGGGCGATGCCCACAAGTTGCCTCGAACCGGCAACATGATGGTGGTCTGGGCCCACTGCGTCGCGGCCGCGCCGGGACAGGTCTACAGCAACAAGGACTTGAGCGGCGCCTTCTTCAACGAATTCCACATGCCCTCCCTGCTGCGGGAGTACGCCCGAAACGGCTCGTCGGAGGTTGTATTCGAACTCGAAATGCACGATCCCGGCGAAACCATCAACTGGGGGATGTACGGCGGTCTGATGATTCCAAGCCTCTACCCGGATTAGGCATTCCCACTCAGGAAGTGGATGAGGGTTGAAAAGTCCTTCTCCCTGGTTCCCTGGCTCGAATAAGAAGTCTCGTTTCTACGCGATTTACGGAGATTTGGGCATTGCCCGCGCGTCGCGCCCGGACTAGGATGGCTCCATGACCGAGGTAATCGCATTCGACACTCACCGGTTCGTCAAGAACCTCACCGCCGGGGGCTTCACCGAGAAGCAGGCCGAAATCCTGGCGAGCGAGCACGTTCGGCTGCTTGAGGGCAATCTGGCCACCAAGGCCGACATCGAGACGGTCAAAGCTAGAATCGAGACGGTCAAGGCCGACCTCGAGGTTCAGATTCGGCAAGTCAAGACCGGCCTTGAGGTTCAGATTCAAAATGTCAACGCCAACCTCGAAACGCGAATCGAATCGGTCAAGGCCGATCTGATGAAATGGATGTTGGCCGCCGTGACCGCCCAGATGGCGTTGATCGCGGGAGTAATCGTAGGTTTGGTCCGTTTCTTCTGACCGCGTCGGTTCCGGGCGGTTCGCAACCCCGTGACCCTTCGGCTGTACGGAAAACTACTATCAATCGCGCTGCCTGTTTTGATAGGGTTCTTGTGAGTGGTCCGGGGTCATGATTCTCCTGTTGCTATGTCTCGAGTCGTTGTATCAAACGGTTTGGGCGGGACCGCTTTACCCGCCATATACGAATCGTTCGATTTCACCATGGATTCGGGCGCGGGTCTCGTCGGAGGGTGTTGTGGAGTACCGCATCAAGGAGCCAATGTCAGCCCCGCGTCCACAAATCGGCGGAAGTCCCCATCGTTGTTTGTTGGTATTGGCGCACTGTCCTCAATGGCCGCCGCGGCAATCATGCAGCCGATCGGCGATCCACTTTTCAGCGCCCGGATCAGAAAGCTTGTGTCCAGGTGGATCTCGTGTCGGCGATGTCATTCCGCTTCAAGACGTTCCGCCTTGACTTCGCGCTTCCACGCCGAGAGATCGACGTGTCGTTCGCGCACGCAGAACTGCAGCCGTTCGAGCGCATCGAGTGCGGTTTCGTTGCTCTCGTTACCGCTTCCGGCTGCGATTCGAATGGTGCGCCGCAGCACCTCGGACTTCGATACCTGCCACCGTTGCGCTAACACCTCCAGCATGCGTACGGACTCCACATCCAGAGAATAGGTGGACTTGATGCTGGTTATGGCCATACCCAAATTATATGGCCATAAGATGGTTCCAACATGGGCGTTGCCGATATGCGTGAGGTATTTCGAATGCAGGGACTGATCGGTTAAGAATTTGGGCGGACAAGAACCGCGATGTTACATCCGCCCCATCGCGCGGTCGGCCGCCGCCAGTGCCTGCTCTATATCGTCCTCTGTGTGATTGGGCGACACGAAAATCCGGCCGCCGCCGCCCATGAGCACGCCTTCCTCGCCCCAGAGCGCCCGAAAGCGCTCGAATTCCGCGGCATCGCGTCCCGCCAGATGCGACGGGACGTAGGCGGCGGACCTGTCGACGAAGTCGAAGTAGATGACGCCCGTGGGGCCCTGGAGCAGGCGGGGACGGCCGTGGTACGCGCAAATGGCGGAGAGCCCTTCGCTGAGTCGCCGCTGGCGCGCTTCCATCACGTGATAGCAGGCGCCGTCGTTCGCGGCCAGCTTGTCGATGGTGTGGATCGCTGCTGCGAGGCTGGGCGGGAAGGAATTGAATGTGCCCGGACCGAGTACGCGGTTGTCCCTGAGGAGTTGAAGAATGTCTGCACGCCCGGCCACTGCGCTCAGGGGGAAGCCGCCTGCCAGGGCTTTGCCGAATGTGGCCAGGTCGGGTGTTATTCTCAGCGCTGCCTGGGCGCCGCCCAGC
>JAPOYX010000144.1 GCA_026706345.1 Gemmatimonadota bacterium
ATTCGACCCGAACATCGAAACCGCCTGGACGATTCCCTCTTCCTGGTACACCGACCCGGAATTCCTGCGGCGGGAATACAGGGACATTTTCCGCAGGACGTGGCAGCTCGTGGGACGGGCGGACCAGGTGGCCCGCGTCGGAGACTACTTCACGGTGGACGTGGCGGGCGAGCCGGTGGTCATCGCCCGCGGTGCCGACGACGTGGTCCGCGCGTTCTTCAACGTGTGCAAGCACCGGGCCGGCCCCGTGGCCCTCGAGCAGGGCAACCGGCGGACCTTCGTCTGTTACTACCACGGGTGGACCTACAACCTGGACGGCTCGCTGCGCCAAGCGCCGGAATTCGAAGAAGTGCAGGCCCTGGACCGCTGCGCCATGGCGCTCGAACCGGTACGCGTCAGCCAGTGGGGCCCCCTGCTGTTCGTCAACCTGGACGGGACCGCGCCGCCCCTGGAGGCCTTCCTGGGCGATATCGGCAAGCGGGCGGCCGCCCACAACATCGGCGAGATGAAATGGGCCCGGCGCCGGGACTACGAGATGGACTGCAACTGGAAGGTGTACGTGGACAACTACCTGGAAGGCTATCACCTGCCGGTCGTGCATCCCGGGCTGTACCGCGAGATCGACTACGACGCCTACCGGGTGGAGCCCTTCCGCTACTACTCCATCCAGCACGCGCCGATCCTCGGTCCGGAGAAGAAGGGGTACAAGGGACCGCGCCGCTACCTGCCGACGGAGCAGGACCAGGACGACACGCAGTACTACTGGGTCTTCCCGACGCTCATGCTCAACATCTACCTGGGCCAGATGCAGACCAACCTGGTGGTGCCTCTGGGCCACGACCGCTGCCTGACCATCTTCGAATGGTACCTGTCGCCCGACATGGAACAGGACATAGACAACCTGGCCGACTTCGGCGACGAGATCCAGGAAGAGGACATCTTCATCTGCGAGCACGTGCAGCGCGGGCTGCAGTCCGCGTCCTACAACCAGGGCCGGTTCTCCGTCAAGCGGGAGAACGGCGTGCACCACTTCCATTCGCTGATGAACGAGTACATGAACGGCGCGGAAGCAGAATGACCGCGCGCCCGCGCAGCGCAACACCGTTCCCGCCTGAGGCACGCGGCCAGGCCGGCACAGGTCGGCGGACCTGGAAACTGCCAGGCCGGAAGCCGCGCCCCTACCTCGCGTTCCGCCGCCGCAGCCACTCCACGGTCAACAGGAACACCACGGCGAAGACGATGAGGAATACGGCCACGGCCAGGATGGCGGGGCTGATTTCCTCGCGGATGCCCGACCACATCTGGCGCGGTATCGTGCGCTGTTCGATCCCGCCCATGAAGAGCACCACGACGACTTCGTCGAAGGACGCGGCGAAGGCGAAGATCGCACCGGAGACGACCCCCGGCGCGATCAGGGGCAGTTGGACACGCCGGAAGATCCTCACGGGGCCCGCGCCGAGGCTGGCGGCGGCCCGCGACAGGTTCGTGTCGTACCCGGCCAGCGTGGCCGTTACCGTGATCACGACGAAAGGCGTTCCGAGGGCGGCGTGAGCGAGGATCAATCCGAGGTGGGTCTGGGCCAGGCCCAGGTTCGAGTAGAAGAAGAACATGCCCGCGGCTGAAATGATCACGGGCGTGACCATAGGTGATATCAGCAGCCCCGTGACGAAACGGCGCGCCGGCATGGCCGCGTTCGCCAGGCCCAGGGCGGCGAGTGTGCCCAGTACGGTCGCGAGGACTGTGGCGGAGACCCCGATGACCAGGCTGTTGGCCAATGCCCGCGACCACTCCTCGTCCTCGACGATCTGCCGGTACCACCTGAGCGACCAGGCGTCGGCGTCCAGGCGGAGCATGCCCTCGGTGAAGGTAAAATAGGGTTCGGCGTTAAAGCTCAGTGGTACGATCACCAGGATCGGCGCGATCAGGAAGGCGAAGACGAGTGCGCAGAACCCCAGATACGCGATGCGCCAGAATCCTTGTTCAGCGGTCATCGTCATCAGCCCAGCCTCATCCGCTCGATGCCCACGAGCCGGTCATAAAGCACGTACAACCCTGCCACGCACACCAGCAGGATGCCGCCCAGCGCTGCCGCGAGACTCCAGTTCAGCGACGACTGCATGTGGAAGGCGATCATGTTGGAGATAAACTGCCCCGTGCTGCCGCCCACCAGGGCCGGCGTGATGTAGTATCCGATGGCGAGGATGAAAACGAGCAGGGAACCTGCGCCCACGCCGGGCAGCGTCTGGGGCCAGTACACCCGCCAGAACGACTGCCAGGGGGACGCGCCCAACGATTCCGCCGCACTCGTCTGCACCCGCGGAATGGCGCTCATGACCGAGTAGAGCGGCAGCACCATGAAGGGCAGCAGCACGTGGGTCATGGCCACGAAGGTGCCGGTCATGTTGTAGATCATGGCGATCCGGCCGTCGTCGCCGATGAGCCCGAGGTAGACGAGCATATCGTTGAGGACGCCCTGGTTCTGCAGGAGTACGATCCACGATGTCGTGCGCACGAGCAGCGAAGTCCAGAAGGGCACGAGGACCAGGATGAGGAGCAGGTAGGCGCGCCTGGGCGGGGCGTGGGCGATCAGACGCGCGACGGGGTAGCCGATGACCAGGCAGAGGGCGGTCACTCCCAGGCTCACGAGTAGGGTCCGCCAGAATAGGGTGAGGTAGATCCGCCGGTCCTCCGGCTGGGGGACGATGGATCCGTCGGAATCGCGTTGCAGATCGACCGCGTTCAGGTAGTGGCGTGAAGTATACCGCGCACCGGCCTCGCGCAGCGCGCGCCAGGTTCCGGTCTCTCCCCAGGCCGCGTGGATGCCGGTCATGGCTTCCCGCCACGGACCCTCATCGACGTTCCGGAGCCTCCTGGCACTGCGCGTGAACACGCTTCGCAGTCCGGACTGAACCCGGTTGATCCGGGTGGCGACCTGGCCAAGCGTTCGATCCTCGCGGGCTTTCAGGAGTTCCCCGGCCAGCGCTTCGTACACGGATTCTTCCGGTAGTTCACGCCCATTCCAGTTGCGCAGCCTTTCAAGGGTCTCGGGCAATGCGTCAGAAACCACGGGGTCGTAGACGCTGCGGACGAGCATGTTGGCGAGCGGCGCCAGGAAGGTCACGCCGATGAAGAGCAGCAGGGGCAGCACGAGGAGCGCGGCGCGCAACCTGGGGCCGGGCCTGAGGCGCCCGGTATTATCCTTCCGGTCCCGGTTCATGGAGGAATCCCGATCTCCGGCGCGGCGGCAGGACGGACGAGCTGCGCTCCGCGACCTGCCCGCACGCCCTGCGTTGACACGCCCGAATCCTTGTCAGCCCTTCGCGCTCACCTCGCCAGCCACGTGCTGAATCGTTCGTTCATCTCTTCCCCGTTGTCGGTCCACCATTCCCAGTCGTTGCGCAGCGCCCCGCCCCCGTTTTCCGGACTCGTGGGCATATGGGGATTCATGTCCACTCCGGTCTCGGCGTGGGTCGTGATCCTTTGCATCGCCGAGCGGCGCGTCGGACTGTAGGCGATGTAACGGGTGACGCCGACCATGGACTGCGTCGAAGTGGCGAAACGGACGAACTTCTTCGCGGCTTCGAGATTGCCCGTGCCCTCGACGATGCCGAAACCGCCCGTATCCAGGATCTGGCCGTCCCAGACGATCACGAAGGGCTGGTCCTCCAGGACCTGCGCGTTGAAGATGCGGCCGTTGTAGGCCGTGGTCATCACGACCTCGCCGTCGGCCAGCATCTGCGGCGGCTGGGCGCCGGCCTCCCACCACACGACGTGTTCCTTGATGGTATCCAGCTTCCGGAACGCGCGGGCTATGCCTTCCTCCGAATCCAGCGTGGCATATACGTCGTCCATCGGCACGCCGTCGGCCATGAGGGCGAATTCCAGGTTGGCCTGGGGCGAGCGGCGCATGCCCCTGCGTCCCGGGAACTTCGCCAGGTCGAAGAAATCGGCGATCACGGCTGGCTTCCTGCTCCCGATGCGTTCGTCGTTATACGCGAATACCGTCGAGTAGAAGAGGTAGTTCGCGCCGCATTCGGAAATACTGCCGTCGACGAAATCTACTTCCGCGGATACACCGCCGGGTCCCGGAGCCACATCCTCGTCCACATCGATCGGGACGAGGAGTCCTTCGTCGCATCCCCGCGCGAGGTCGGCAAGCTCCATGTCGACGACGTCCCAGTACACGTTGCCGACGTCCACCTGGGCGCGGATCTGCGCCAGCCCGCCGTTGTAGTCCTCGATGATCACATCTATGCCTGTTTCGTCTTCGAACCGTTCGATGAATCCCTTCACGCAGGCCCGGGCGTACGAACCGCCCCAGCTGACGAGCGTAAGCGACTGTTCCTGTGCGGCTGTACGTCCGCCGGGCAAGAAGACCAGCGCGACTGTGGCCGAAACCAGTAAGCATTTTATGAGAAACGCCCAATTCATGAAATTTCCCCTTCGTGGTCGGGATCGAGCACCCGGCAGTCGGTGGGCGTCCACCCGATGCGGATCCGGTCGCCTGTCAGCAGCGCGCCGTGGCCGACGATATTGGGTATCTTGATGACGAAGTCCGATGTGCCGCACACCGAAACACGAATGCGGAGGTAATCACCCAGGAAGGTGATGTCCTCGATCAGGGCTTCCAGCTCGTTGGTGTAGAGGCCGGGTTCCGGCGTGACGGCCACGCGCTCGGGACGTATGGAAAGAGTGGTGGCGTCGCCGGGCCGGCATGGCGCGATGCGGATCGCCCGGATGGTCTCGCCGCCCGTCTCTACCTCGCAGATATCCCCGTCCATGCCGGCCACCCTGCCGTGCAGGCGGTTGTTCTCCCCGATGAACCTGGCCACGAAGGAGCTCCGCGGTTCCTCGTAGAGCGTCTCGGGATCGGCGACCTGCTCGATCATACCGCCGCGGAGCACGGCGATGCGGTCGGACATGACCATGGCCTCCTGCTGGTCGTGGGTGACGTACACGACGGTGACGCCCAGGGTCTTGTGAATGCGGCGGATCTCGTACTGCATTTCCTCGCGGAGACGGCGGTCGAGCGCGCCGAGCGGTTCATCCATGAGTACCAGTTCCGGATCGAAGACCAGCGCCCGGGCGATTGCCACGCGCTGCTGCTGTCCCCCGGAAAGCTGGCCTGGACGCCGGTTCTCGTACCCGTCGAGCCGAACCAGGCGCAGGACCCGTTCCACCCGTTCCCGGCACGTGTCGCGGTCCATGCCGCGGACTTCGAGGGGGAAGGCCAGGTTGGCGCCTACCGTCATATGGGGGAAGAGGGCGTAGTTCTGGAAGACCATGCCGATGCCGCGCCTGCGGGGCGGCAGGGTATGGATGGACCGGCCGTCGACCCGTATCTCGCCCGACGTGGTCGACTCGAAACCGGCCAGCATCATCAGGCAGGTGGTTTTGCCCGAACCGGAAGGTCCCAGGAGGGTCAGGAACTCTCCCTTGCGGATGTCCAGGTCCACGTCGTTGACCACCGTGGACTTCCCGTCGTAGCTCTTGCTGACCTTTCGGTATTCGACGTAGGGCTGGCCGGAGCCGTCCATCTGAACACGCTCCTGTCGAGGGTTAACCGTTCCAGCACGAGAGGGAAACCTTAACCTCCGCCGCCATGCCTGTCAATCGTTTTCCTTTTTATGGAAAGACCGGGCATGTACCTTACAGAAGACATGCACGGAAGTATGCGAAAGCAGGATTTCGCGCGCCTGAAAACGTCACGTTGAACATGCGCGCGGATGCCATCCGAAATCATTCACTCCGAATCGGCCGACCGCCAGGAGAAAGACCGGCAACCCAATGGAACTTTATATTATCCGCCACGCGGAATCCGAGAACAATGCCCGGCCACAGGAAGAGCGCACCGAGGATCCCACCCTGTCCCCGCTCGGATACCGGCAGGCGGAATACCTCGTGAACCGCATACGCCACGCACGCCCCACCCGCATCTTCGTAAGCCCCTTCCTCCGCACCCTGGAAACCATCGCCCCCCACATACGCGAGACGGGGCAGCCCGTGGAAGCGTGGATCGACCTCCACGAACAGGGCGGGGTCCAGGCCGGCGTCGGCAACGCGAACTACGAGGGACGGCCCGGCATGAACCGCTCGGAGATCGAGCAGGGATTCCCGGGGGTCCGGCTGGGCGACGAGTTCGACGAGGAGGGATGGTGGAAAAGCCGGCCCTGGGAGGACTTCGAATCCGCCCAGAAACGGGCCGAGGGGGTTGCCTGCAGGATCCACGACGAGTTCGGCCACACCGGCGAACGCGTGGTGCTGATCAGCCACGGCGCGTTCATGCGGTTTCTCGTGGGCGTGATCCTGGGCACCCCGGGCATGGGGCACGACCGGATCGACTGGTTCGCCAATACCTCGGTGACGCGTTTCATCATCACGCCCACCTATACCCACCTGGCGCTGATGAACTGCACGCGCCACCTGCCCGAGGCGTGGATCACCGGGACGGACAGCCGCCCCTTTCATACCGGCGAATACGTGGAGGAGGACGGCGACCGGCCCCGTTGTGCCTGGACGTTGAAAGACCCGCTGCTGGCCGCCTATCATGACGACGAATACGGGTTTCCCCTGGCCAGGGACGACGATTTCTTCGAGCGGCTTGTACTGGAGATCAACCAGGCGGGGCTGAGCTGGCTGACCGTGCTGAAGAAGCGGAAGGCGCTGCGGGAGGCTTTCGACGGGTTCGATGTGGACCGCGTCGCGGCCTATGGCGAAAAGGACCGCGCGCGGCTGCTCGCGGACCCCGGCATAATCCGAAACCGGCTCAAGATCGACGCGGCCATCCACAATGCGCGTGTATTCCAGGAGATCAGGCGGTCGCACGGCTCCTTCAAGGCGTGGCTGGATGACCAGCCCTGCGTGTCACTGGACGACTGGGTCACGGTGTTCAGAAAGACCTTCCGGTTCATGGGCCCCGAGATCGTCGGCGAGTTTCTCATGAGCACCGGCTATCTTCCGGTCCGCCACGACCCGGAGTGTTTTCTCGCCCGGGAAGAGCACCGGGTCGGTTAGTACCGCGTCGGGCGAAGTAATCCGGCCGGGGACCGGTTAGTGCGGCGTCGGGCGAAGTAATCCGGCCGGGGACCGGAATACGGGTACCGGAATACGGCGTGGCGAGAACCGGAGGCCGACCGGAGGCCGGCGTTACGGATCAGGCCTCGCCATCGTCGCCTTTGAGCAGATTGCGCTCCTTGAGTTCCGACTCCAGCTTGTCCAGGCAGGACCTGAACTCGTTCCACGCATCGGGCGAGACGGTAATGCCCTTCCTGCTGGGCAGGAAATCGCCTTCGTTTTCGTAGTAGATTCGAATATCGGCGTAATCGTTTCCCCGGAAAGACGTGATGGTGAAACGGAACTCCTCCTGGCTGTTCTTCTGAAAGCTGGCTACGACCTGGCTGTCCTCGGCCATGTAATTACCTCGCAGGGCAGGGGATGGGCGTGAATGAGACACCATGGATTCGCCATGATAACGCCGGATCCCGCGCGCGTGTCAAGGAATTTTGGCCTTGTTTCCCAGCCGGTCGAATCATACAATAATGCACGCGGAAGGCGATCCGGCGGACCGTTTTCCGCTTCATTTTGACGGCCGGGCAGGCACCTGTGTCGAATCACCGGGCGCGTGGCCGGCTGTGGTTCGTTTCGACTTACATTCGTACTACGCGCAGGGGGTTGTTGATGGACTGGCGGGATGTATATGCAGATCGCATGGAACTCATCGGCGATACCGCGGTCATTGAGCTGCTCAAGCTGGCGGAACGGCCGGATGTCCTTTCCTTTGCAGGCGGTTTGCCGGACGCCGCCACGTTCCCCATGGACGCGATGAAGGAAGTCGCCGTCCAGGTCTTTGAAACGCACGGCAGCATGTCGCTGCAATACGGTCCCACGGCGGGTTACACGGCCTTGAGGGAGTGGATCGCCGACCGCATGGGGCCGGTCGAAGGCGTGACCGCCACCGTGGACGACATTATCGTCACCACGGGCGGGATCGAGGCCATGGATCTCATCGCCAAGACGCTGCTCGACCCCGGCGATATCGTCATCGTGGAAGCCCCCACCTACCTGACCGCGTTCTCGGTCTTCCGTTGTTACGACGTGGATTTCGTCGCGGTGGATATCGATGACGACGGGATGCGCGTGGACCTCCTTGCAGCGCAGTTGAAGGAACTGGAACGCCAGGGCAGACGCGCCAAGCTGATTTACACCATGCCGGCCTTTCAGAATCCGGGCGGCGTCACCATGCCCCTGGAACGGCGGCGCAGGCTGGTCGAACTCGCCGACCGATACAATATCCCCATCCTGGAAGACCACGCTTACGCGGAACTGTACTTCGACCATGCGCCGCCGCCTTCGCTCAAGGCGCTGAATCCCGACGGCGTCCTGTTCGTCAGTACTTTCTCCAAGATTTTCGGACCGGGTATCCGCCTCGGCTGGATCGCCGCGCCGCCGCCCGTCATCGCCCAGTTGTGCCAGGCGAAGCTCGGCAGCGACCAGTGTTCCAGCACGCTCGGGCAGCGCATCGTCTACGAATATGGCCGCCAGGGACTGATGGATTCCCAGATCGTACTGTCCAGGGCGCTTTACCAGGCCAAGCGTAACGTCACCCTGGAGGCGCTGGCGGAGCACGCTCCGCCCGGCATGACCTGGACCCGGCCGGACGGAGGATTCTACGTGTGGCTGACCGCGCCCGAAGGGATCGACTCTTCGGCGATGCTGGCCTGGGCCGTGGAACACGAGAAAGTGGCTTACGTGGCCGGCCCCTCGTTCTATACCGACGGCCGGGGCACGAACCAGTTCCGGCTGTGCTACAGCTTTCTCGACCAGTCGCTCATAGGAGAAGGCGTCTCCCGGGTATGCCGCTCGGTCTCGCACCACATCGAGCGGCGCCATCGCGACCGCATCGGGGTATAAGACGCGGCGTTTCCGGGAATGCCGGGATCGCCGATCATCCCATCCGCAAAGGACATCCTGGAGAGTACATCGTGGAGCAAAACATGTTCCGGCTCACCGAAGAACATGAACATCGGTTCCGGGAAGACGGCTACCTGATGGTGGAAGGCCTGTACGACGCGGAGGAAATGGAACTCCTGCTCAACGTGGGGCGTTCCGACGGGGAGAAGGCCGCCCTCGTCCGTGCCGCCGAGGATACGGAGGGCCGCGAGAGCAAGCTGTGGCTGACCTCGGATACGGACCGCGAGGACATCTACAACGCCATATGCCACGGCCGGCGCATGGTCGATACCCTGGAAGGGCTCATGGGTGACGAAGTCTACCTGTACCATTACAAGATGATGGTCAAGGAACCCCGCGTCGGCGGAGCGTGGGAGTGGCACCAGGATTACGGTTACTGGTATCACAACCAGGCGCTGTATCCAGACATGGCCAGCTGCTACATCGCGGTGGACCGGGCCCACAGGGGGAACGGGTGTCTCCAGGTCATCCGGGGTTCGCACCGCCTGGGCAGAATCGAACACGGCCGGTACGGCACGCAGGTCGGAGCCGACCCGAAGCGGGTGGAGCTCGCGCTGGAACACCTGGATCACGTGTACTGCGAAATGTCCCCCGGCACCGCGCTGTTCTTCCATGCGAACGTGCTGCACCGTTCGGACCCGAACGAGAGCGACGACCCGAGATGGAGCCTCATCTGTTGCTACAACACCCGCCACAATCCCTGCCAGGATCGTCCCGGCCACCCGTCTTACCGCCCCCTGGAAAAGTGGGACGACGGCCTGGTCAAGAAGGTGGGGCGCAGGCAGTGGGCGGACCTCGTCGACGCGGCCAAGCCAGACGCGGTCTGATCCTCCGGATAGACGGGCGCGGGCGCGGCATGGATGCAGGGATCGAACAGGAAAGCCAAGCCTCCGGGGGTCCGGCAACGCCTTCGTTCCGTAATGCCTGAGAAAGATTCCTTCGATTTGTAGTTGCAATTGCATGAAGACTGAAATATAAATGTATAAGGCGCATGGCAGACTTTGCGGCAAACAAACGGTTCCAGCCTACATAAATCATACTTCATCCTTTAATTCATTCTTTTTTCCAACATGTCCCGCGATGCGGGAATCCACATGAAAGGAACAAGATCATGACCCGATTCACATCCTATCTGCTGGTCTGTTTCATCGGGGTTTTCGGCCTGTCCGGTTGCGGCGGCGGCGAAACCGAAGAGGCGGCCACGGAAGAAATGGCCATGGAAGAGATGGCAGCGGAAGTTGCCATGATCAACGTCGAGATCTCCAGTATCAGCGAGGAATACGCCAACATCAACACGAACGCCACGAGCGATCAGTTGATGGAAGCCGGCTTCGCCTCGGATGGCTGGATTTCGATCACCCATAACGAACAGACCATGGTCATGCCGATGGTCGCGGACTACGGCGACGTGGCGGAAGGCGCCTGGCTCGCACGGATCGACGAGGAGTCCGGCACGCTCCAGATCGCCGTCAACGGCGGAAACGCAGCGACCGACCTCGGTGCCGCGGTGGGCGACATGCTGCATGTAATGGCCGCCGAGGCGCCGGATATGGGCGAAGGCGAGATGGGTGAAGGCGAAATGGGCGAAGGCGAAGGTGAGATGGGCGAAGGCGAAATGGATGAAGGCGAAATGGGCGAAGAGGGTATGGAAGAAGGCGGCTCGGGAGAGTCCATGGGCGGAGAGGAAGCCACCACGCAGCCTGCCCAATAAGATCTAAGGCGGCGGGTGCATAAGCAACATGCCCACGCGCCCCAACATTCTCTGGTACTGCACGGATCAGCAGCGTTTCGACACCATCGGCGCGCTCGGCAATCCCCACGTGAGCACGCCGGCGCTCGACGGACTGGTACGGGAAGGCGTCGCTTTCACGCGGGCTTACAGCCAGAGCCCGATCTGCACGCCCAGCCGATCGAGCTTCATGACCGGCATGTACCCCGGGCGGATTCACAACTGCCGCAACGGCAACGGATCGTTCGTGAATCCGCCTCCCCTGATCTCCAAACTGCTGGCGGACAGCGGATACGACTGCGGCCTGGCGGGCAAGTTCCACCTCCAGAGCGCGGGCCGACGCACAGAGCCGCGCATGGACGACGGCTACCGGTACTGGCGCTTCAGCCACGCGCCGAGGGACGACTGGCCGGAGGGTCACGACTACGGCGACTGGGTGCGCGAACGGGGCGGCGACCTGGACGCCCTGCGTTTCAGCGGGGACCGGGTGCCGCCGGAACTGCACCAGACGACCTGGATCACCGAGTGCGCCCTCGAGTTCATCAACCAGCCCCGGGACGGTGACGCGCCCTGGATGCTGACGCTCAATCCCTACAGTCCCCACGAGCCGCTGATCCCGCCCCGCGTCTACGCGGACCTGTTCGATCCCGCCGATATGCCCGGCCCCCATTTCCGGGAAAGCGACCTGGCCTGGCAGGCGGAACTCAGAGACGTGTTCTTCCAGTCCGAATCGCGGCACCCCGACAGCTTCGACGGCAAGAAGCAGCAGGCGCTCTACTATGCCATGATCCGGCAGATCGACGATCAGTTTGCCCGGATCCTGCGCGAACTCGAGCGCACCGGACAGCGGGACGACACCGTGATCATCTTCACAAGTGACCACGGCGAATGCCTGGGCGACCACGGCCTGCTGTGGAAGGGATGCCGGTTCTACGAAGGCCTCGTGCGTGTGCCCCTGATCTTCTCCCATCCGGGACATATGCGGGCGGATCTCAGGAGCGACGCGCTCGTCGAACTCGTCGACATGTCGGCGACGATGCTGGACCTGGGCGGCGTGGATCTGCCGGAGGCCTTCCAGGGCCGCAGCCTGCTGCCCATCCTGACGGGCGAAGCGGATCCTGGCCATCACCGAGATTTCGTACGGTCAGAGTACTACGACGCCGTCCACGCCGAACCGCTGAGTTACGCCACCATGTACCGGGACGAGCGGTTCAAGCTGGTGGTGTACCACACCCACGGCAAGGGCGAGTTGTACGACCTGGACGAAGATCCCTGGGAATTCGAGAACCTGTGGGACGATTCCGACTGGCTGGAAGTGAAGCAGCGGTTGGTCGAGGCGGCCTTCAACGCCACCATGGTCCAGGACGTCGACCTGGGCGGCGCCCTGATCGCGGGAACGTGATCGTGGCGTGTGGTATGAGGGACCTGATTGTGTCGCGCGGATTTCGGCGAACAGATGACGCAATCGGATTGCGTTGAGTAGACAGAGGAAACGGAACAAAGGTCTCGGAGGACACCGGATGATCGTTGATCGAGCCCGATTGGAGGAGACGGAGGAACGAACGCTCGCGCCGTACGCCGTGATGAGCAGCGCGTGCCGGGGACGCATGCACCCCGAGGAGGAGGCGCCCTGGCGGACGCCCTTCCAGCGGGACCGCGACCGCATCGTCCACTCCAAGGCCTTCCGCAGGCTGGAGTATAAGACGCAAGTCTTCGTTTACCACGAGGGCGACCATTACCGGACGCGGCTCACGCACACCATGGAAACGGCCGGCATATCGGAGACGATCGCGCGGAACCTGGGCGCCAATCTCGATCTTGCGGCCGCCATCGCCCTGGCCCACGACCTCGGGCATCCCCCCTTCGGGCACTGTGGAGAAGAAGCCCTCGACGGGCTGATGCAGGAACACGGAGGATTCCAGCACAACCAGCAGAGCCTCCGGGTCATCGATCTGCTCGAATGGCGTTATCCTTCCTTTCCCGGCCTCAACCTGACGTGGGAAACACGGGAAGGAATCGCCAAGCACAACGCACCGCACGGGTTCGACCTGGACGAATTCAAGCCCGGCCAGTATGCCTCCGTGGAGGCCCAGATCGCCAATCTCGCCGACGAGATCGCCTACAACTCCCACGACCTGGACGACGGGGTTAGCGCGGGCATCCTGAATCTCGATCAGCTTACCGACCTGGACATATGGGACGGGGCCATACAGGAGGAAGTGGACAGGGTCCGGCACCTCGACCCCACGCGGAAGCGGTACCGAATCATACGGGCGCTGATCAACCAGCAGATCACCGACGTCGTGCAGACGACCCACGAAAACCTCGAACGCCACGGCGTGAAGTCACCCGACGAAGTGCGCAGGCTGGACTTTCCCGTGGTGGACTACAGTCCTTCGATGACCGAAAAGAACGACCAGCTCCGCGCCTTCCTGACAGAAAACTTCTACCGGCACTATCGCCTGATCCGCATGTCCCGCAAAGCGACCCGGTTCATCGAAAGCCTCTTCAACGAATACCTTGCTGATCCGCGGCAGTTGCCCCCCACCGACCTTCGACGCGACGAGGACGCGCCCCTCGAACGAACGGTATGCGACTACATCGCGGGGATGACCGACCGCTATGCCCTGCGGGAATACGAGCGGCTGTTCGATCCCTACGAGCGGGTTTGAGGCGTGGATACAGGCGCCCGGATACCCGGCGCACCGGGCCGTGGCCAGCCGTTTGCTGGCGCCTCGAACGCGTCTCGACGGCCTGATTTTACTTGATCTTTCCCTACAAATCCGTATTATACACGCGGTGGTGACAGCGAGCTGGGCAGTTGCTCTGCGTCATTCCCATTGGGGGGTCGTTCAAGGGTAGGACACATGGCTCTGGACCATGGAATCGGGGTTCGAATCCCTGCCCCCCAGTTTACCGTTACGTCTCGATGGCAGGGCACTGTTTGACGTGACCGCGGTCTCGGCTGCGACGGCGCATCCCCAAAACTTGACAGGGGATCGTGTCTGGGGTATATTAACGGGGCAACATGGCGGTATCGTCTAGTGGTTAGGACGGGTGGTTCTCAGCCATCAAACCGGGGTTCGATTCCCCGTACCGCTATTCTCGCCCTTCCGTCTGTTTTCCAACAATAACCATATGCAACTCGCAGCAGGTCGCCTACCGCGGCCTGAACTGCGCGGCCAGCTTCTCCGCCCAGGCCCTGTTCGCATCGATCGTACGGCCCGCGTTGTGCGGCGTATGCACCACGTTATGGCGCCCGAGGAACGGGTCGTCCAGGGTCAGGGGCTCCTCGTCCCATACGTCCGCCGCCAGGCTCAGTTCGTCGGCCAGTACCCGGCGACGGACCGCCGCCATGTCGCAGATCCCGGCCCTGGTCACGAGTACCACCAGGCAACCCCGCGGCAACGCGTCGATATGCTCCGCCTCGACCAGACCCTGCGTGGATTCCGTGAGTGGCATCATAGGCGCGAATATCTCCGCGTCCGAGACCAGTTGATCCAGGTGATAGACGCGCCGCGACCCGGCCCGGTGGAAGCTCGGCTCGGGAGCGAAGGGGTCCCACGCCGCCACGTCGGCGCCCAGCATCGACGCGAAGCTGGCGTAACGGCTGCCGATGTTGCCCGCGCCCACGATACGCACCCGCTTGCCGCACAGCGTACCGTTGGAGAAGGCGGGATCGTCGCCGAACTGCTGGCCTCGGGCACCGGGCCGGCCCCGGCCTTCCGGCGGCTCATAGTCCCAGGGCGCCTGGCTTTGGATGATTTCCCGGTGCAGCTGCGGGATACGCCTCAGTCCGCACAGCGTCAGGGCCAGGCCGAATTCCGCCACGGTCTGCGACCAGAACCCCTCGCTCGGATGGTCGTAGACGGCGACACCGCGCCCGGCAAGGTACGCGTCACAACCTTCGCCTAACCACCGGCCGCAGGCTCCCTGGAAAGTGGCTTCCCGTAACGCGCTGAACCGCTTCAGGCAATTGAGCGTCACCGACATACCAAGCGTAACAAGCCGCGTCACCCGTCCCGGTTCCTCGACAACTTCACCCAGGGGACGCTCGTCCCCGTGTGCCAGGCGAATGAACTCCGCGCCGGGCCACAGGATTCGGAAGTGGTTGGCGGCAAAGGGCCAGACCCCGTCGAAATCCGGATGAACGACGATCAGATCTCGCATGTCGCAAACCTCCGGTTGGTAAGCTGGAAAGTCGCCCGTCGCCGGCGGGCATAAAGGAATTTTCGCTGCAAGACACCCAGGTAACCATGAGGGCCGACCAGGTTATCTTATGTAGCACACTGGTAAAAAAAGAAAAGACTCGAGAACACGTAGATGTTTCGCGACTAAACCCTTTGAGGCGGCATTCATCAAGGCGGCCCTGGTCTGAGGACGACCAGGATTGTAATCCTTGAACAAATTAAAACGGAGGGTTAAATTGAATAAACCGCAAGTAATAGATCACTCCGATGACATCGATCAAAGGATATCGGCCCTGGAGTCAGACATGGACGCGATCAAAACGAACTACGAGGGCCTGGTCGGCACGTTGCAGAGATCATTTGCCAAGGTCGCCGAAGATATGCAGGGTATCCGGGATTTGATCGCAAAGGTGATCGCACATACCAATGAAAGATTCAAGTCCATGGATGGCAAGATACAGTCCATGGATGGCAAGATACAATCCATTGATGACAGGATACAGTCCTCTCAGGACACGTTGCTGGGGAGGATACATTCCTTGAATGACACGATGCATGGCAGTATACAATCCACACGTGATGACTTGCAAAAGAGCTCCAGGGATGACCTGCGAGATTTCCGCAGAGAAATCAAAGAGGATCTAAGAGAAATCAAAGAGGATGTGAGGGATAGCGTCAACGGATTAAGGTGGACCGTTGGAATTATCGTCGCACTTGCCGTTGCTATATTAAAACTGCTGCCGTAAGCAGTTACACGAACACCGGCGCGGATTCTGCTGGTCAGGACCGGGTTTGCCTGTTCAATTCGGATTCCGTCCGTTCCCTTCGATCAGACTTGATATGATGCGTGGCTTCTGCTTTCTTGCGGGAAGATGGTTCGCTGCTATCCTGCTTCCCATCCTGCTGTCCGGCTTTACCTCGGCACAGTCTATTGAACAGATGCAATCCGACCACCTGCTGAAAGTCGACCTGCTCTACGTGGGCGCCCATCCCGACGATGAGAGCGGGGTCACGGCCACCTTCGCCCGCGAGGTTCTTGACGGCGGCGCCAGGGCGGGCATCGTGCTCATCACGCGGGGCGAGGGCGGCGGCAATGCCATCGGCCGGGAACTCGGGCCTTCGCTGGGCATACTCCGGGAGGCCGAGATCCGCCGATCCGCGGCCGAGTACGGGGTGGACCTGGTCTACTTCCTGAACAAGACCGATTTCTTCTACACGCTGAGTGACAAGGCCACGTACGACGTGTGGGGCTACGAGGACACGCTGGGCAAGATCGTGCGGCTGGTCCGGCTGCTCCGGCCGGACGTCATCGTGACCATGTGGCCCGGCCCGGGCACCCACGGCCATCACCAGGTGGCGGCCCGGCTCGCCACGGAGGCCTTCACCGCCGCGGCGGACCCCGAACAGTTTCCGGACCAGATCGACGACGAATATCTGCGTACGTGGCAGCCGGTGAAACTTTACTACAATGCCCGACGGCTTGGTGCCATTTTCATTCCTACGGGCGACATCTCGCCCAGCAGGTTTCTCAGCTACGCGGAGATCAAGTCCCTGGCCTTGCGCAACTTCAGGTCGCAGGGTTTCGACCGAAGGGCCACGGTTCCGCCGCGCAGTGCCGGGGCGGAGCCGTTCCTGCTGGTCAAGACCCTCGTGCCGCCTTCGCCGAAAGGCCTCAAGACCCTCCTGGGGGGCCGGGAAGGTCCGCGCGACACCGGAATCGTGCTGGGGCCACCGCCTTCGACGGAACCGCTGTCCATCGGCATGGTGCCCCGTTCTGACATCGTCCGGTACCGTCGCTGGGCCGAAGATCACCAGGTATCGTGGGTCGCGGACCTGTTGCCCTCCGCGCTGTCTATCGGTTCGGGCATGACCGGTACCCTGGAGGCCGAGGTAAGCAGCCGGAGGCAGCCGGTCACGGCTGGCCGGGTGACGCTTGATCTGCCGGATGGGTGGGCGGATGGTCCACTGGAGGCGAAGTACGAGGTATCGGGAAGAGACCGGGCGACCGTTCCATTTACTGTCCATGTACCGAGTCACGTTGAGCAAGGAAGTTACCCGGTGCGGCTGTCGACCTCCTCGGGAGGGCTGATCATAGCAGGCAGCGGGATGATCGACGTGTTGCCGGTCATGGATATCGTCCAGGCGGCAAGTCCTCCCAAGATAGACGGCGACCTTTCCGACTGGGACGGAATCGAAACCCACGCCGTTTCTTCGGACCACATCTGGTCGGGTTCCGTGCCGGGCGGCGATGCTGACTGCAGCGCGGAGTTCCGGGTTGCCTACGACCAGGCGAACCTGTACGTGGCCGTGGATGTGCGGGACGACGTGGTGGTCTGCAATATCCCTCCGGACGACATCAAGGGCCACTGGCGTTCGGACGCCGTGGAGGTCTGCGTCGATCCATCCGGCCGGAGCGACAACACGCTGACGGTATTCAAGGCGGGCATCTTTCCGGGCACCACGGCGGGCCGCGAGCCCCGGGCCGCCCGGGACGCCGACGCCCGGCAAGGTGTGATCGAGGAGACCGCGCCGGGTATGCGGGTGGCGTCCAGGTTTACCGGCCGCGGCTATATTATCGAGACCGCCATTCCCTGGTCCGACATGCCCGGCGACGCCGCGCCTTCGGCGGGAGAGACCATCGGCTTCAACCTGGTCATCTACGACGGGGACGAAGCCGACGCCGGTCCGGGCGCCAATATCGGCAAGGCCCGCCTGGCCTGGTCCTACCGTCCTTCCGCCCAGGCCCTGCCCTACTACTATGGCCGGGCCGTTGTCCGATAATCCCGGTTTCGATAGGATAGTCCCGGTAACGTTGGAGCCCTCCGGACCGTCTGGTCCAATCACCAGACCCGATAGATCTGAGAACCGGCTGACGGAAAACGCTTCGCCCGGTCCCGGCGAAGCCGCGAACCGAAAGGAATCGAATGTGAACCGCGAAGACGCGCTGGAACTGCTGCATGAGCATACGAAGACGGACAGCCTGCGCAAACATGCCCTGGGCGTGGAGGCGGCCATGCGGTACTACGCCCGGAAGTACGGCGAGGACGAGGAGAAATGGGGCATCGTGGGCCTGTTGCACGATTTCGACTACGAAGCAACCCCCGACCCGAAGGACCACCCTATGCGCGGAGCGGCGATCCTGGAGGAGAAGGGATATCCCGAGGACGTCGTCTACGCCATCAAGTCCCACGCCACCTACCTCGGTCTCGAACGCCGCAGCCTGATGGACAAGACGCTCTTCGCCGTCGACGAACTCGTGGGATTCATCACCGCCGTCGCCCTCGTGCGGCCCTCGGGGAGCATACACGAGGTGAAAGTCCGATCCGTTCGGAAGAAAATGAAAGCGGTGGCCTTTGCCCGCGCCGTATCCCGGGAAGACATCGCAGAAGGCGCCGAAAGCCTTGATCTCGACCTGGCCGATCATATCGCCCATGTCATCGAGGCCATGCAGAGCGAGGCGGAGGCGCTGGGCCTGGCCGGGTCCTAGAAGTCTCCAGGGCGTTCTCCCCGTCCCGACTACCAACAGTTCGACTCCTCAAGTCTCCTCACGTACGAGAAATCGGTTTCGATTTCGACTCTTACTATGTAGCTGCGTTCCGGCTGCCCGCAGAATCGGGTGTACGTACGTATGGAAGTAACCGGGACAGCCTTGAGATAACAGCCGCATGGACAATCTACAGAGGAGATATCAATGCCGACGCCGACCATGCAGGATGTCATAAGGACGGTAGAAATCTACAGCCGAGAGATGTCGTCCAAGATCGTCCAGATGGACAGGAAGGTCAACCAGATGGACGGGAAGATCGTCCAGATGGACAGGAAGGTCAACCAGATGGACGGGAAGATCAATCAGATGGACAAGAAGATCGTCCAGATGGACGGGAAGATCAATCAGATGGACAAGAAGATCGTCCAGATGGACGGGAAGATCAATCAGATGGACAAGAAGATCGTCCAGATGGACGGGAAGATCAACCAGATGGACGGGAAGATCGTCCAGATGGACGGGAAGATCGTCCAGATGGACAAGAAGATCGTCCAGATGGACAAGAAGATCGTCCAGATGGACGGGAAGATCGATCATTACCATAAATGCACGGATGAACGGCTCTGTCGGTTGGAGACGGACATGGCGGGATTGAAAAACGACGTGACGGAAATCAAAGAGATCCTGCTGAACGGACGGCCTCGATGAATCTTCCTCCGGACACGATGCCCTGAGGGGATTCAGCTGTCGGATCGAACGCGTCAAGTCCTGCCGTGACCCGCGCATATAGCCCCAAATCCATTGACCCGCGGTGATTCCGGTGTAGATTGTAATAGCTGTATATTAACCTATCTACCTGCGAGATCATGTGGTAGCGCTTGGCCGAGCCTGGCCGAGCCGATCAAGCCTGGTCGCGCCCGATCACGTCTGGAATCGCCGGTCATGCATGCTAAGAAAGGAACCATAGCAAAAGCCCGGAAGGAATGGGAGAAGAACACGCTCGAACCGGCACTGGAACGGCTGCCCGAACGCCGCAACCGGTTCGAGACCGGCTCCGGTATTCCCGTGAAAAGGCTGTACACGCCCGAGGATACGGCGGACATCGATCCGCAGGCCGACATCGGGACCCCGGGGCGGTACCCCTTTACCCGGGGAATCCGCCCGACCATGTACCGGGGCCGGCTCTGGACGATGCGGCAATACGCCGGATTCGGTTCGGCCGAAGAGACCAATACCCGCTACCGGTACCTGTTGTCCCAGGGACAGACCGGGCTTTCCGTGGCCTTCGACCTGCCCACTCAGATCGGCTACGATTCCGACCATGCCATGGTGGCCGGCGAGGTGGGCCGCACGGGTGTGGCGATCTCCACCATCGACGATATGCGGACCCTGTTCGACGAAATCCCCCAGGAGACCGTCAGCACTTCGCTTACCATCAACGCCACGGCCACGGTGCTCGTGGCGCTCTACGCGGCCGTGGCCGAGGAGCGCGGCATCCCGCTGGAACGGCTCGCGGGCACGGTCCAGAACGACATTCTGAAGGAATACATCGCCAGGGGCACCTTCATCTACCCGCCGGGTCCGTCTCTGCGCCTGGCCACCGATCTGATCCGATTCTGCGCCGGCAGCATGCCGAAGTGGAACCCCATCAGCATCAGCGGGTACCACATCCGGGAAGCGGGCGCCACCGCCGTACAGGAGGTCGCCTTCACCCTCGCCAACGGGCTGGGATACGTGAAGGCGGTCATGGACGCGGGCGTCGACGTCGACGCCTTCGCGCCGCAGCTTTCTTTCTTTTTCAACGCCCATAACCAGTTCTTCGAGGAGGTGGCCAAGTTCCGCGCGGCCCGGCGGCTCTGGGCCCGGCTCATACGGGAGCGGGCAGGGGCGGAGAATCCGCGTTCCTGGCAACTCAGATTCCATACCCAGACCGGCGGATCCACGCTGACCGCGCAGCAGCCGGAGAACAACGTCGTCCGGGTGGCGCTCCAGGCCTTGGCGGCGGTATGCGGCGGCACGCAGTCCCTCCATACCAACAGCCTCGACGAAGCGCTTGCCCTGCCGTCCGAGTCGGCGGCAACTCTCGCCCTGAGGACCCAGCAGATCATCGCCCACGAGACCGGGGTGGCCGACACGGTAGATCCCTTTGCCGGATCCTACTTCGTGGAAGCGCTGACCGGCGAGATCGAAAGGGAGGCCATGGCCTACCTGGAGCGCATCGATGAGTTCGGCGGCGCCCTGGGCGCCATCGAGGCGGGCTATCCCCAGGAGGAGATCAGCCGCAGCGCATATGCCTGCCAGATGGCCGTCGAACGGGAAGAACAGATCATCGTCGGGGTAAACAACTTCACCGACGCCGAGGAGCGGGGCCCGGCGCCTTTTCCCATCGATCCCGCGATCGAAACCCGCCAGGTCGAAAGGGTTCGCGCGTTCAGGCGGGCGCGGGACGGGCAGACTGTGGCCCGGACGCTTCAGGCACTGGAATCCGCCGCCCGCACCGAAGACAACCTGATGCCGCTGATCATCGATGCCGTGCGCAATCGGGCGACGCTGGGCGAGATCTGCGATACGCTCCGCGGCGTCTTCGGAGAATACCGGAGACCCGAGCGTTTCTGAAGTATCAACCGTAGCCGTCCCATCGCCAGCCACTCATAGGCCACTTGTATCGCTGGCTACTTACAAGGAGATACCGTATTCCATGTCGGGAGAACCTCCGCGCAGGACCGCACGGACCGTACGGACCGCACGGATCGCGCACATCGGTATCGCGGTGCGGGACCTGGACGAAGCGCTGCGTATTTATCATGACGCCCTCGGGTTGCCCTTGCACGGCCGGGAAACGGTGAAAAGCGACCGTGTCACCGTGGCTTTCCTACCCATAGGCGATACCCAGGTGGAACTCCTGGAGGCGACGGACCCGGAGAGCCCGGTGGCCCGTTTCATCGAGAAGCGCGGCGAGGGCGTTCATCACGTAGCCTTCGAGGTCGACGACGTGGAAGAGGCGCTGGGGATCCTGCGCGATCGTGGATACCGGCTGATCGACGAGACACCGCGCACGGGGGCCGGCGGCGCGCGGGTCGCCTTCGTCCACCCCCGGAGCACAAACGGGGTGCTGATCGAACTCTGCGAGAAAGGCTCGGGCCGTCATTAGACGCGGACGGTCACCAGAACGGTTCCGACCATCATGAGAAAGGCCCGGACCGGCATAGATAGCGAGACCCGCGCGTGCCAAGCCGGGACGGTCGCTGAGCGCCGTCTCGACCGTTCATTGCCGGCAACCTGTAAAATATGACGAAATCGTCACTTTACGGTCATCTGGAACGCAGTAAACAACCATAAGTTTTTCTTGACAATCAGGACTGCTGCGTTTATTTAGATAGAATCGAAACAAATGGAAACCGCGACCCTTGGAATCCTGCATTTCCCTGCCTGGCCGCTGATAGATCGAATTCGTTGCCGCACAGGGCTGGACAAGGTGGTTTCGTCGGTCGTACTCTGCGGTGAATGATGAACGAAAATGCCCGGTAGCGCCCGCACGCTGGATCCCGTCTCGCCCGCGTATGATTCGTATCACGTCATTTCGGCAGTTCCTCGGCTACCTTGTCGCGGTGGCGATGGTTGTGACCGGCGTGCT
>JAPOYX010000145.1 GCA_026706345.1 Gemmatimonadota bacterium
TGCAGGGGCTGTTCTAGGACGTGTCCGTTTCTATCGCAAACGGCGATGTAGCCAAGGCCGCCCTTCGATACGCCGCCTGCGGCGGCTACTCAGGGTGAGGGGATTGGTTGAATAACGGGCGCCAATCTAAAATCCCTCATCCCGAGTAGCCCCGGATTTTTTCCGGGGCGTATCGAGGGACGCCACGCCACAGGATTCCGTCAAGACCGGATCGGCTCTCACGGCAGCGTCATGCCGCTTCGGCCAGGCTTTCCGGTTTCTCAAAACCTCGTGCAGGCAGTTTGCGGACCGCCGCCGCTGCTTCGGACACCAGGGCCTGCCCCGATTCGGTGACCGCCTCCGCCAGACTGTCGATCCAGCGTTGGCCCTCGGCGGCGGTCCGGTGGACGAGAACGATACGGCGCGACGGCTGGGGCGCTGCAAGACGCAGGAAGCAAAGATCCGGAGACGCCGCACGCTCCGCGGCCGCCGCGGTCTCCGGCAGCAGGGTCAACCCTGCGCCCTGGGCGACGAGGCGCGACAGCGTCGCCAGCGATCCGGCGCCGCGCCGGACTTCACGGATGCGCCATGTCAGGCAGGCCCCCATGATCTGGGCGGCGAGGCAATCGCTGTGACCGAGCGTGAGCAACGGACCGGCATCGGCCCGGGCCAGTTCGGCCGGCGAGACCGTATCGCCCGAATCGCGACGGATCGAGGCGAGCCGTTCGACATCGCCTGCGAGCAGAAAGCGGTCTTCGAACAGGATGCGCTCGCAGAGTTCGAGCAAACCCAGCGGGTGCGAAACGACGGCGGCATCGAGGCGGCCGGCGACCAGTTCGGATGTCAGCGTCTCTCCGGAAGACTCCGCGATATTGATGTCGACGCGCGGAGTGGCCTCCCTGAGGCGCTCCATGACACCCGGCACCAGGTAAGGGGCAAGGGTCGACAGGACGCCCACGGAAACCCGCACCGGGCCGTTCTCGAGACGCGCTCCCAATGTCTCGAGCAGCGTCGTCTCGTCGAGGATCCTGATCGTTTGCTCGAAGGCGTCCCGGCCAAGCCGTGTCAGGACGACGCCCCGGCTCTCGCGCTCGACCACCAATCCGCCCAAGGTGGCTTCCAGCTCGCGGATCTGGATGGAGAGAGCGGGCTGCGAGATGTGGACCTTCTCGGCCGCGCGGGAAAAGGAACCATGTTCGGCCAAGGCACGGAAATATCGCAATTGACGTAATGTAACAGGCATTTTTGACTACTCCTGGCAGGACTGCCGCAATTTCGAATGTCAATCATGCCGATTTTCTAAAATCTATCCAATTTTGTATTGCTATAGCGATAATAAGAAAATCTCATGAAATGCAATTTTACTACCTGGTAAAATTTAGAACCATATGGGTTAAATCCTTCTAATTGAGATTGATAAATTTTCCGGGTACAAGTTTTCTCAATTTTCCTTCCTTCTTCGATCACAGAGATTTATGGATGCCGGGATTGCCGCAGTTCTGTCCTTTCCTGAGGTGCCGCTCAAAGAGGCTCAGCCGCTGGGCGGTCTTGTGAAGCCTGGAGAACGGCCTCTTCCGGGATGATGGATATAGCGTTCATGCCCTGAAAAAATCTACGCAGGGAGCAATCATTTTTACCATTTTCCTGGCGCATTTCGGACCGGGATTATTGCATATTGGCAAATGTTTCTGTTGTATTGTCAACGAACATGAAAGATCATGACGCCGGATTTACGATCCGGTAAAAATTACCGCGATCGCGAGAGTTTTCGGGAACAATTCCCTTTCGGTCCCGGATTTCGAATCTTCTTCGGATTGTGCTTCGTTCCGGTCACGGTTATTTTATGTTCCCGGGGCGGTTCGCGACCCGGCGCCGGTCACGGAAGCGGGAACCGATGCACCCGCCGACAGGCCCGCGGCGGTAAGCCGAAACGTCCGCCACGGGCCGCCGGTGTCGTCGCGGCGCGGCGAACGTTGTATGGAAACCGTTCGAAACCCGATTTCGGACGCCGGCCGCCGACAGGCGTCGGGTCGCCGGGTTTGCCTCGCCACCGGCGCCGGGAAAGACCGATATGCTGCCGTTCAAAGTGTCCATCTGTGGCCTCGACGAGATCGAGCGGTTCGCCGGCACCGGGGTGAGCCATGTGATTTCCCTGCTCGATCCGGGGTGGCCGGAGCCGGACGGATGGGCCGCGCTCGGCCCGGTGGACCATCACCGTTTCCACATGCACGACATCGTTTCGGACAGGCCGGGATGGCGGCCGCCGCAGGCGGAAGATGTCGACCGGCTTCTCCGGGTCGGCGACCTGCTGGCGCGCTCCGAGGTCGGCCATCTGCTGGTGCATTGCCAT
>JAPOYX010000146.1 GCA_026706345.1 Gemmatimonadota bacterium
ATCCCATGTGGAGTTGCCGATAGTTTCCGGCTGACAAACCGTGCGGGGAACCCGAAAACCGACAACAGAGTTCGTTCCGGATCCGGAGCAGACGGCGCTATGGCCGGACAAATCGGGCAACGCGATCAATGGGCTCGGCGAAACCGAAGCCCGGCGGCCGACACCGATCATGTGGCACGACTCCGGGATGCTCGAACACGGCAAACTCCAGGACTGGTTCTGGGCACAGGGGGTGAAAGAGCCGGCCCTCGCCGAAAAACGCGCCGCCCGCCAGAAAGTCATCGACACCGATTGGGCGCCGATTGCCGAACACAGGGTCGAGCGGCCCGCCCGGGAGAACACGCGCCTGGTCAAACAGCTCGCCCTGGAAGCGGAGGCGGACCTGGTCGGAATCGTGAAACCGCAACCCGAATGGGTATTCGATGGCTATGCGTTCGAATACGACTGGATCGTGATGCTGGGCATCGCCATGGAATACGAAAAACTCGCTACCGCACCGGAAGTGACATCGGCGATCGAGGTCGTGGACAAGTACACCAAGAGCTGGGTGGTCGGAAGGCCGGTATCGGACTGGATACGGTCCCAGGGGTATCCGGCGGAGCCCCGTGGCGGGCCCATGGCCGGCCCCATCAACCTGCTGCCCGCGGCCATCGAATGCGGCTTCGGCGAACTCGGCAAGCATGGGTCGCTGATCAATCGGCAATTCGGGTCTTCGTTCCGGCTGGCGGCGGTGTTCACCGATCTGCCCCTAGTCGCCGACGGGCCGGACGACTTCGCGGCGGACGATTTCTGTGTCGGATGCCAGGTGTGCACGAACGCGTGCCCGGTGGATGCGATCACGACTCGGAAGCAAATGGTTCGTGGTGAAAACAAGTGGTATGTCGATTTCGACAAGTGCTTCTCGTATTTCGCGGAGACTTACGGTTGCGGCATCTGTATAGCCGTTTGCCCGTGGTCGGCCACCGGACGTGCGCCGATTCTGGCGGAGCGCTGGACGAAGCGGCGGGAAAAGCACAAAGGCCTCACTTCGGCTGAATCCGAACGCTGATCAACGTCGCTGCGTCCAGTCACCCGGCAGATGCGCCCCGGTCCACCGTGGAGCAGGGCAGGGCAATGCCCTCCAGGCCGATGCCCAGGCGGTCACCGCTCCTGCGCGATGGAACGGGCGAATTGCGCCTTGATGCACTCGTCGTAGATGCCCATGACGCGGTTGAACCCGTCCTGCCCGATCAGGAGCGGGTTGCTGCCGTCTTCGGACCCTCTTGCATGGAGTTCGAAATTGCCGACCACCCAGGGGTGTGTGCTGATGAGCCCCTCCACACGGCGATCGTTGCCCAGGTTCCAGAACCTGTGCAGCGAGTCGTGCATCTGGTTCAGTTCCCTGATGGCGCCGGGCAGGGCCTGTCCGCCCCACATGGCGACCGTGCGGGGCTCTCCCCGATCCGTCACCGTCAGAATCGTCGACAGCGTGCCGGGTGTATGCCCCGGCGTCACCACGAAGGTCACGCTGGAATTGCCGAGCGCCAGCACTTCGCCGTCCTGCACCACGCGGTCACGCTCCGGCTGGATCACCGGGGGATAGTTGGCCCTGACGAAATAGGGTAAGGAAATGTCGTCGGGGAGATAGTTCCAGTCGGCCTCCGACATCATGATGGGCACGCCGTATTCCTGCTTGAGATAGGGTGCGCCGCCGTAGTGGTCGACATGACCGTGGGTAACCACCAGGTACTTCAGGTCATTGGGGTCCAGCCCCAGTTCCGCCATGCCGGGCAGCAGGATTTCCTTCACCTGCCGCTCGTTTGTCAGGGCATCGAACAGAATCAGTCCTTCGCCCGTATCCAGTATGAACGTGCCCCAGGCATACATGCCGACGTAGTAGAGGTTGTCGAAGGCCGCAAAGGGCTCGATGCCGGGCGCGTCGGGATCCAGAAAGCCGGGAATCGTCCTGATGGCCAGCGGAATCGTGTCTTCCGCCGGCCCGCAAAGGAACCCGTCCGAAAGAAAGCGCCAGTCGCTGCCCGCAATTTCCTGTGCCCGTTGCACATGAGCCACGACGGCAGGCAGTTCCTCCTGGGTTGCAGGTGCGCTTACCTGAGAAGTCGCGTGGCGGGACGAGATCACCAGTGCCAGCAGCGACAGGGAGTAAAGACCGAAGCGTTTCATGGATACGTTTCCTCAATGCTGTACCACGAATACGAGCCGGGGCCGGGCATCCCGGGCTCAGTGCTGTATCACGGAGATGAACGGCAGGGATCTGGCGCTTTCCAGATCCATGTTGAACAGCCTTTCGGAGATGGAAGCGAAGTAGGCGGGTTTCTCGATGGCCGGGTCGGGCAGGTGTATGGTCGTGTCCTTCCGGCCCTCGCGTTCGTAGCCGACTTCGTCGATTCCCTGGTTCTCGACGAAAATTCTGAAAGCGTCGATTGCATCCCTCTCGGGCAGGTCACCTTCCACGTAGGCGCATTCCACCATGAGTCCGTTGGGGTCGAAGGTATAAATGGAATGCATCCACCCCTTGTGGTGCATCGATTCCATGACTTCCAGGCCATGACCGAGCCAGCGCCGACGCACGGCCTCGAGGCCTTCCCGGTTCTTCGCTTCCCAGGCGCCGTGCATGTTGGCGGTGCCGACGCCCCTCGCCTGGGTGCTA
>JAPOYX010000147.1 GCA_026706345.1 Gemmatimonadota bacterium
CTCCCGTTTATGGAAACACTACTAAAAGGAATGACGAAATCCCAAACGGACCTATATCGCCTCCTTTCCCGCGAATGGATCGGTTGACTAACTTGCCAGACTCAAGACGGCTCGGATTACAGACTTCAAGACCGCAGCATGCAGGCCGCATTCAGGGACTTTCCCGTTAAATATGAGTAGATTGAACATCGGGAAGCGGCCGGTCCGACTCGTCCGGTTCCCGATACAATCGGGCCCCACGCACGGTTTCGCGATGGCGTTTGATCGGGTTTGTCGGGTATGATCAGATACGTCAGGTAGGGATTGGGTACGTCGGGTATAATAGGCTACGTTAGGTAGGAATCGGGTATCGGGTACGTCAGGCAGGACCAGGGGTACGTCAGGTAGGATTGGATACGCCAGGTATGGGAAAAACGGGGGTGTTGGCCCATCAAATCGGCTACCTGTTGCCAGGTGTTTCCAGCGTTCAAAACAGGCAGGGAACGTGCATCAAATAAAAAAAATGAAGTTTTTTCTTGACTTATTACTCCATCTAATCATATATATATGGAATAAAATCACACACAAAATCATTAAGATATTTAATAATTATAAACTGGTTGACCTTTCTCTGCAACCATGCGTACCTTACCATATAGAGAGAAAACGGAAAGACAGATAGGAGACTGTCGTAACTGGTTAACACACCCAGTCATCAACCGCCAGTGCCACCTCGATTCCGTTCTTGGGGACACCGCCCCGACCCAATCGCAACGGGTTCGATCCTACAGAATCAGCCGTCCGAAACACGTTAACCACCCCGTTCACATCGCAAGAAAATGTCGTGCAGGTCGAGACAGGAGTTAGTGGCCTGAGCTTCTGCTTGCCTTGCCTCGGAGAATGAGATAACCGATCTCGCCCATGAGAGCGTGCCGGACCTCTTGTGCGGAGAAAGTACCATGCGGCGAAACATCTCCTTACAGCCTACCTTAGACAACAAGGCGGATCCATTGTCCATTGACGTCGCGCGACTGCTGCAGGCCAGCATCGCGCCGAACACGGCCAAGGCGTACGGCGATGCATTGCGCAAGTTGTTCGAGTACCTGGATGGGCAGCCGTTGACCGACGATATGCTGGCCGGCTACCTGGCGCACTTGTATACCAGGGGACTTGCGCCGGCTTCGGTCACGGTAGTGGTACAGGCCGTCCGTTTCTGGGAAAAACTGGAACACCGTCCGTCAAGTGTGGGGCCGTTGACGAGCCGAACGCTGGCCGGGATCCGTCGCGAGGGTCGAAACCGGGGCCGCGGCCAGGTAACGGGCTTGACCCGCGAGGCGGTCAATCTCATGGTAGACAACGCCGTCGGTACCAACACGCTGGCCGGGTTGAGAGACGCCGCGCTGTTTCGTGTAATGAGCGATGCGCTTTTGCGGATCGGAGAAGCCGTCGCCATCGACTGCGAGCACGTCACCACCGAATTCGACGGGAGTGGGCGATTGTTGCTGCATCGAAGCAAGACCGACCAGGAGGGGAAGGGTGCCAGCCTCTTTCTGACCGCCCGGACCGTCGACGCGATCCAGCAGTTGCAGCAGCGAACGGGCTACACGGAGGGTCCCCTGTTCCGCCGGATGGTGAAGGGCGACCGGATGAGCGATGACCGGCTGACGGTGGACGGCGCCCGCCTGGCCATCAAAGCGTCTGCGGAGCAGGTCGGGATCAAGGGCGTGAGCGGCCACAGCCTGCGCATCGGAACCGCCCAGGAACTCGCGCAGCGCGGCGCTACCCTGGTCGAATTGCAGAACGCCGGCCGTTGGACCGACAGCCAGATGCCCGCGCACTACACCCGCGAGCAGGCCGCGAGCAAGGGCGCCGTAGCCCGCTTGCTGGGGGTTGACTGAGAGCGGCCGAGTCGTGAATTTCTATGGAGGGGATTCAGATTTCACGCACCGAGAGGAGCGTTCTAACCGCCGCTGCTATTGAAGTCTCGCGCCCGCCACGCGGATCATGGGGGATAGCTTAGCGTCTTTTCAGCAGATCGGCGAGACCATCCACCGTGGTCACGGGCCGGCGGCACACGAACTGTTCGCAGACATAGGCGGTGGTCGCGCCGTCGATCTGCGCCCGGTTGGCGAGGAGCGGAATGAGCTCCGCGGCACGGCCGTCGTCCTCGGACGGATCGTGCAGGGCAACGACCTTGTTCGGCAGGAACGTGCCGTCGATCAGGTCCAGCATGGCCCGCGTGGCGGCGTCCTCCCTGGCGCCGACCAGAGCGATCTCGACAGGCGTGTCGAGGTACCAGGAGAGTCCGCACAGCAACTGGCCGAAGCCCCCGGGCGCCGCGCCCATGTAATCCGTAAAGAGGGAGAGGGTCTGCCCGGCCCGGTCCCGGTATTCGTTCCTGCCGGTAAACGCGGCCAGCCGGAGCAGGTTCTGCACGCTCACCGCATTGCCCGAGGGGATCGCGTTGTCGTAGGGATTCTTGGACCGAACGATAAGCGTCTCGTGGTCGTCGCTGGTGAAGAAGAACCCGCCGTCCTCAGGATCCCAGAACCGCTCGATCGTCGTGTCCATGAGCGCCTCGGCACGGGTGAACCAGTCCGGGTCGAAGGTCGCCTCGTATAGATCGAGGAGGGCGGCGACCGTGAAGGCGTAGTCGTCCAGGTAGCCGTTGAACCGTGCGCGGCCGTCCTTGAACGTGTGCAGCAGCCGGCCGTCTTCGTACAAAGCGTCCAGGATGAACCGCATCGAGTCCGCCGCCGCGTCGAGCCAGACAGGTTCACCAAAGACGCGGCTCGCCCGAGCCAGGCTGCCGATCATCAGTCCGTTCCAGTCGGTCATGATCTTCTCGTCCCGTCCGGGGTGCACGCGTTTTTCGCGGTGATCGAAGAGGGTCCGGCGTCCTTCGGACACGATCGCCCGCAATTCGTCCGGCGCCACCCGCAGGTGGGCGGCCAGCGGCTCGACGTCGACGTCCACGTGCAGCACGCTGGTCCCGTGTTCGAAGTTCCCTCCTTCTTCCACGCCGTAATACCGGGCGAACAGGCGGCCCCTTTCCTCCCCGAGGATGTCCTGTACCTGATCCGGCGTCCACACGAAGAACCGGCCTTCCTCGCCCTCGCTGTCCGCGTCCTGGGTCGCGTAGAATCCGCCGCCGGGCTGCAGCATCTCGCGGATCACGTAGGTCGCCGTTTCCGAAGCGACCTTACGGAACGGGGGGGCCCCGGTGGCCTGAAAGGCCTCGGTATAGGTCCGCAGGAGCAGCGCGTTGTCGTAGAGCATCTTCTCGAAGTGGGGGATCAGCCACTTCGCGTCGACGGAATAGCGGTGAAAGCCGCCGCCCAGGTGGTCGTATATGCCGCCGTTTCCCATCTTCGACAGGGAATGGACGGCCATGTCGAGGGCCGTCTGCCGCCCGGACCGGAGGTGCTCGCGCAGCAGGAAGGACAGCGTCATGGACGGGGGGAACTTGGGCTGCGTGCCGAAACCGCCGTTGGTGGCGTCATAGGACGCGGCGATCCCGGTGAAGGCCTTGTCGAGCAGTCCCGTATCCAGGGTCTCGCTGCCCGAAGTGAAGCCGGCCAGTTCGACGAGGCGCTCCTTCAACTTCTCGCCCTGTTCTTCGGCGTCGGACCGGCGTTCCCGGTAGAACTGGGCCACGGCCTGAAGGATACGGGGAAACCCGGGCCGGCCGTATCGGTCGTCCGGAGGGAAATAGGTGCCGCCGTAGAAGGGTTTCAGGCCGGGTGTAAGAAAAACGGTCATGGGCCACCCGCCGCTGCCCGTCATGGCGGTGACGGCGTTCATGTAGATCTCGTCCAGGTCGGGCCGTTCCTCCCGGTCCACCTTGACGTTGACGAAGTGCCGGTTCATGATCTCCGCCGTTTCTCCGCTCTCGAAGGATTCGTGGGCCATGACGTGGCACCAGTGGCACGCGGAGTAGCCGATGGACAGCATCACGGGCTTGTCTTCCGACCGGGCTTTCTCCAGAGCCTCATCGCCCCAGGGGTACCAGTCCACCGGATTAAGGGCGTGCTGCCTGAGGTAGGGACTGGTCTCGTGGATCAGGCGGTTGGCCTGCTGTTCGGTCTGCTGTGCGTCGTTCAACTCACACCATCCTTTCCCTGACCATGCGTTCCAGGACAAAATCGCCGACTTCGATGGGGAATTCCAGGGCGCACCGCCGGGCGGAGGATTCGAAGATGCCCATGATCGTTTCCAGGGCCACGCGGGCGGTCTTCGCCTCGGAACGGTGGGCGGCGCGGCCTTCCACGGCGGAGACCAGTTCCTCCAGTTCGCCGCAGACATTCGAATAAGTCTCGTCCAGTTGCAGCGCGTGCCAGCCGTCCGAGCGGTAACTGGACAGGATCTTCAACGGAGGCCCCGCGGGACTGTTCACTTCGATGACCCCGTCGGAACCGATGACCCGGAAGGAGAAGGACTGGCTCGCCCGTTCGCCCAGCTCGATGAATCCCACGACGCCGTTTTCGTATCCCACCCGTCCGATCGCCATGTCCTCGACCGGCATGTCCGGATGGTTGCGCCGGCCTTCGATCCCGCGGTGGCGGTCGATCTGGCCCATGACCCAACGGGGCGGGCTGTCGCCGTTCAGGTAGCTGATCAGGTCGATGACGTGGGTACCGTTGTTCATCAGGTCGAGGGTGCAGTGCCCCCAGATCATGGCGATCTCCCCGATCTCCCCCGCCTGGATCAACGCCCTCGCCCGAACGGCCTGGGGAGAAAACCGGTGCGCGTGGCCGATGGCGAGGACTGCGCCGGCTTTTTCGCACGCTTCGATCATCCGGTCGGCTTCGTCCAGGGAGACGGCCATGGGCTTCTCGCACAGGATGCCCTTCGCGCCGCTTTCCGCCGCTGCGATCGTCGCGTCGCAGTGTCCGCGGGGCCAGGTGCAGACGCTCACGAAATCGAGCCCTTCACGGTCCAGCATTTCACGATGGTCCTTGTATATCCGGAGACCGTGTTCCCGGGCAAGATGCTGTGCCTTCTCCCCATCCGGATGGATGTCCGATCCGGCGGCCAATTCGATTTCGGCGTTACCGATGTGTCGGTATCCGTCCGCGTGGGCGGTGGCGATGCCGCCGCAACCGATGAAGCCCGCCCGGTACTTGCTCATGCGTGGAGTTCCAGTGTGGGGCGTGCGGTCGGGACCGGTATCACGCCCGGTTAACGGATCGGGCGCGTGCGGTCACGCCCGGTGTATCGGACGCGTCAGGCCCGGTATATCGGACGCGTCAGGCAGGTCGGCCCGCCGCTGCCCGCGTAGCAGATGTGATCGCCGTCGAATTCTTCGACCACGCACCCGGCTGTCCGCATGCGGCCCGCCGTAACCGGATTGCCGCCTCGCACGAGGACGTGGCGCGGTTTCACGGCCAGCACGTTGCAGCCTAGACTGTCGTATTCCTCATCCGGCACCGGTACCAGGTCTATGCCCAGGGCGGCCAGCATCTCCCGGAACGGGATGGGCAGGAGCCGTTCGTAGACGGCCGCGAGGTCCGCGTCCAGCATGCTGACGACGGACATGAGGTGCAGCACCGCGCCCGGGCCGTCCCAGTGGACCATGGGGACGGCCACGACGTCTATGCCCCGTGGCTGCAGCAGGGCCTGGAACTGGCGGATCCCCTCGCCGTTCGTGCGGTAGGTGAGGCCTATGACGGCCAGGTCGTCCTTCAGCCAGACTACGTCGCCGCCTTCGACGCCTCCGGGCGGTTCGATGCGTCCCGCGACGGGGACTTCCGCGTCGGCGTACCAGTCCGCCTGGGCGTCCGGTTCCTCCATGCGGGCTTCCTTGCCCATGCGGCCCAGGATCACGCCCTGGCCGGTCACGGCGGCCACGGGATCGTGCGTATAGAGCGAGTCCAGTCCCGTCCGGCCGTCGGCCGGCAGGCAAGCCACCTCGGCGCCCGCCGCTTCGAGCAGGGAAGTGAACCGGCGGTGCTCCGCTGCCGCGCGCTTGAAATCCGGCCGGGCCAGATAGTCCAGGGACCGCCACTGCGCGTCGATCCGTTCCTGGCTTTCGAAGGCTTCTTCCGGGCGCTTGACCAGCACCTTCTTAAGCGGGCGCACCATGGACTGGCATCCGTATGTGTTCACGATATCCGCTGTCCTGAGAGGCGGGCTTCGGTTTCTTCCTCGCTCAAGATCTCGACACCGAGGGACTGGGCCTTCTGAAGCTTGGAACCGGCGTTATCGCCGGCAACCAGGTAGTCCGTCTTCTTGCTCACGCTGGACGTCACCCGTCCGCCCGCGGCCGCGATCTGCCCGGCCATCTCGTCCCTTGTGAAGTTCGACAGGGTTCCCGTGATGACGACGATCTTATCCGCGAACGCCCAGGTACCCGCACTGCTTTCCGGTGGCGCTTCCAGTTCCATGCGGAGACCGGCTTTCTTCAGCTTTGCGACGATCTCGAGGTTTTTTTCGTTGCCGAAGAAAGAGACGACGCTTTCCGCGATCTTCGGACCAATCTCGGGTATGGCGACCAATTCGTCCTCCGTGGCGCCGAGGATCCTGTCGATGGAGCGGAACCGCTCGGCGATCTGCCGGGCGGCCCGTTCGCCCACGTGGGGGATGCCCAGGCTGAAGAGCAGTCGGTCCAGGGGGCGGTCCCTGGTGGCCTCGATGCCCCGCAGCAGTTTGTCGGCGGATTTCTCGCCCATGCGTTCCAGGTTCCCGAGCTGCTCGCGGGTCAATCCGTAGATGTCGCCCACGTCCCCGATCAGGCCGCTATTCAATACCTGCTCGGTGACGGCCGGTCCGAACCCTTCGATGTCCATGGCGTTCCGGGCGGTGAAATGAGTGACCCGCGCGTGCATCTGCGCCGGACAGGCTTCGTTCCTGCAACGCCAAGCCACCTCGTCTCCCTCCCGCACGAGCGTCGTTTCGCAGACGGGACATACCGTGGGCATCTTAAAAAGCGTGGCCCCTTCCTCCCGCTTGTTGTTTTCGACGACGGAAACGACCTTGGGGATGACGTCCCCGCCTTTTTCGATCCAAACGGTATCGCCTATGTGCAGTTCCTTGTCGCGGATCTCATCCTCGTTGTGGAGCGTGGCCCGGCTGATCGTCGAACCGGCCAGGAACACCGGTTCGAGCTCGGCGACCGGGGTCACTACGCCGGTCCGGCCGACTTGGAGCCGGATGTCCGTGAGACGCGTTCTGGCGCGTTGCGCGGCGAACTTGCTGGCGATGGCCCATCGGGGGCTCTTCATCGTGGCGCCGAGTTCGCCGTGCAGTCCGATGGAGTCGACCTTGATGACCATGCCGTCGATATCGTAGTGCAGGCTCGACCGGCGTTCCTCCCATGCGTGGCAGAAATCGATCACCTCGTCTATCGTGTCGAATCGCCGGGCTTCCCGGTTGGTGGGAAATCCCTGGCCGGCCAGCCATTGCAGCCGCTCGAAATGACTGTCCAGCTCGGAACGCGCCGCGAGTGCGCCGGCTTCGTCCTCGAAGCGCAGCGTATAGATGAACACCCTGAGGGGTCTTTCGGCGACGGAGTGCGGATCGTGGAGCTTCAGCGAGCCGGACGTGGCGTTCCGTGGGTTCGCGAAGAGCGGCTCTTCCCGTTCCGCACGCAGGGTGTTCAGCGCCTGGAACCCCTCATGCGGGAGATACACCTCGCCCCGCACCTCGATATGGTTGAGCAGCGGCTGTTCCTCGGGAATCCGCAGGGGAAGGGAACGGATGGTCCGCAGGTTCGCGGTGATGTCGTCGCCCTGTTCGCCGTCTCCACGCGTGGCGCCCAGGGCCAGCGCGCCGTTTTCGTAGCGCAGGCTCACGGCCACCCCGTCTATCTTCAATTCGACCGCGTAGGCGTACTCCCTATCCGGGCCCAGCAGGTCGCGGATGCGCCGGTCGAAATCCCTGATCTCCTCATCGTTGTACGTGTTTCCGATGGAGAGCATGGGCACGGGGTGCCGGACGACGGGAAAGGAAGCGGAAGGCGACCCCCCGACGCGCCGGGTGGGCGAATCGGGGGTGATCAGGTCGGGATGGGCCGACTCCAGGTCCCGCAGCTCGGTCACCAGCATGTCGTAGTCGTAATCGCTGATGACCGGATCGTCGAGTACGAAGTACCGGTGATCGTGCGACCGGATATCCCGGCGCAGGACTTCAATGCGTTCGGCAGGCGACATGGGATCCGCGGGTTACGCTAACCGGCGCTGGCGACTTTCGATTTGTCAAGGGACGCGCCCGGCGCCGGCGTCCCGGCGTCAGTTTACGCTAACCGGTGCGGGCGACGCTTGACCGCGATGACTTTCTGGCGCGTCGGATTTCCTCGCGCTTCTTCGCTATCCAGTTCTGCCACCAGACCACGATGGGGCTGGCGATGAAGATCGAAGAATAGGTACCGGTGATGACGCCGAAGGTCAGCGCCAGGGCGAAGCCCCAGTTGGTCGACGCGCTGCCGGCCAGCAGGAAGACCAGGACCAGGAGGACGGTGAGCGAAGTCATCATGGTCCGGTTCAGGCATTCGTTGATACTCCGGTCCACCACGCCGGAAAACCCTTCCGTCCGGGTTCGTCCCAGGCTCTCCCTGATGCGGTCGTAGACCACGATAGTGTCGTTCGTCGAATACCCCACCACGGTCAGCAGGGCCGCCACGACCGCCATGGTCAGCTCCTCGCCCACGAGGGTGAGCATGGCCAGTACGATGAGCACGTCGTGGATCAGCGCAACGATCGTCCCGATGCCGAACCGGAAGCCGTTGACCTGCCGGAACCGTATGGTGATGTAGAGGACGATGCCGATGATGGAAGCCCCCACGGCCCCCATGGCGTCTACCGTGAGTTCCTTGCCGATCTTGGGACTGACGTTGTATTCCTGCCGCAGCCAGTCCTCCTCCTCGCCCTTGAGGTTTTCGGGGAACTGTTCCCGGAGCGTCGTTTTCACGGCCGATGCGATCTGCTGCTCGTTCCAGTCGCTGGCGGCCGCCCGGATCAGGATGTTGTCCTCCTCGCCGATCACCTTGATCTCGCTCTGGCTCAGGTCGACGGCCTGGTTCTCGATGCTGACGTTACCCAGTGCGCCGCGTATATCCTGCACCTGCACCGGCGGATCGAACCGCATCTCGATCAGCGAACCGCTTTGAAAGTCCACGCCCCAGTTCACCCCGCCGCGCACGACGATGGTCCCCAGGCCGATGGCGATCACGCACCAGGTGATCAGAAACGCCAGCTTGCCGAACCGCATGAACCCGAAGAACAGGCGGCCGAAGGGATCGGTCCGGCCGATGCTGACCTGCGCGAGTTGCCACCGGTCGATGAGCGCGTCGAAGAGGGACCGCGTGATGAAGATGGCCGTGAACATGCTGATCAGGATGCCGAATCCCAGCGTCACGGCGAATCCCTTGATGGGACCGGTGCCGAACTCGTACAGGGCGAAGGCGGTGATCAGGGTGGTGATGTTGGCGTCCACGATGGTGCGGAGCGCGTTCCCGTAACCGCTGTCCACGGCCTGCCGGATCGTTTTCTGTCCCGCTTTGATCTCTTCCTTGATCCGCTCGAAAATGAGGATGTTGGCGTCCACCGACATGCCCATGGTCAGGATGATTCCCGCGATGCCGGGCAGCGTCAGCGTCGCCTGAAAGGCGCCGAGGACGGCCAGGAGAAAGAGGAGGTTCAGGATCAGGGCGAAATTGGCGATGAAGCCGGCCGTCCTGTAATACACGGCCATGAAGATCATGACGGCGATGAGGCCCAGGATCGAGGCCCACTTGCCGGAGTTGATGGCGTCCTCGCCCAGGGACGGTCCCACGACGTACTTGCTGATGATCTCCATGGGAGCGGGCAGGGCGCCGGCGCGCAGGACGATGGCGAGGTCCCTGGCGTCCTCCAGCGAGTTGATGCCGGTGATCTCGCCCCTGCCGTTGGGTATGCGCCCCTGGATGACCGGCGCGGAGAACACCCGGCCGTCCAGCACGATGGCCAGGCGCCGGCCGATGTTGTTCCCCGTAACGCGGGAGAAGGTCCTGGCGCCGTCGTCCGTGGTCGTGAAACCGACCGACGCCACGCCCATGCTGCCGATATCGCTGCCTGAGCCGGTCTGAGGATAGGCGTCCGCCAGTACCGCTCCGGTCAGTTCCGGCTGGGCGTTCATGTAGTAATAGGACCTGACGCGCTGTCCGCTGGCCGTCGTCCGCATCACCCCGCCGCGGATCTCCGCGCCTTCCGGAATGAAGCTCTGCACCTGGGGCTGGGCCAGGATCTCGTCTACCCGGGCGATGTTGCTCGCCGGTACGATGATTTCGTTGTCGGAGAGATCGATGAGGGTCAGAAAGGGATTGCGTTCCGCCGAAGCGTCCACTTCGGGTATCAGGGCGTTCGTATCCGCCGGGGCGCCCGCGGGATCCCGGGCCGCCAGCAGGGCGTCTATGCGCTCGACGACCGACCGAAGTTCGCCGCCGTCGCGCAGCAGCTTGAACTCCAGCTGGGCGGTCTGGTTGATCAGCGTCATGGCCCGGTCGATATCCTTCAGTCCCGGCAGCTCGACGATGATGCGGTCTTCGCCTTCCTGCTGGATGATCGGTTCGGTGACGCCGAATTCGTTGACGCGGTTCGAGATGACCTGCATGGCCCGTTCCACCACGTCAACGGCTTCTTCCTCCGGCAGGTTGGATTTGTCCACTTCAAGTTTGATATGCACCCCGCCCTGGAGGTCCAGGCCCAGACGGATGGACTGGTCCTGCAGCCGGTCGCGGTCGGCCTTGGTCAGATTCAGTTCCTTGAGCATCGCCTTGTCTTCCCCGACCAGCAGGGGATCCGAGTCGATCGCTTCGATCTGTTCCGGGGTAAGGGCGGTCTGGACGGGGGCGTATTGCCAGTAGTCAGATGTTCTGACGGAAGGGAAGACGTACCACAGCGCGGTGAAGATTACAACGACAATAAGGACGATGCGTACTTGTTTCCACTGCATGCAACCCGGCTCCTAAGCAGACAAAGGCGGGTTGCCTGACTGCCTGCCCCCGCCTTTGTATCTGCGTTGCGTATAGGTAAATCAATTTGTTCGATGGGAATCTGATCGTTAGTCTCTCAGGGCGAAAAGCACGTTCTGTCCGGCGAAGTTATCCGGTACGAGCAATTCGATGGATACCCGGTCGCCCGAGGGATGGAATGCGACGACGTAGTCCTGGCCGTCCCTGAAGGTGCGCGGGAACACGTCCACCTTCTTGATACGATCCAATGACGGGAAGGCCGAGCGTTCGATCGTGAGTACCGTGCCTTCGCGCAGGTCCTGGGACTGGGAAAAATCCACGCCGGAGAGTGATTCTACGCGGGGGCCGCCGAAGAACGGATCCTTGATGACCATCGAGTCTTTCCAGTGATCCATGGTGTTCACCGCGAAGAAAATGGAGTTCAGCTTCATCTCGGCCGCGAGCTTGGCCTGTTCTTCCATGTCCCGCTGTGCCAGCGCTTCGTTGCGGGCGTCGGTCAACATCGCGATCTGTCCATTGAGGCGCTCTTCTTCGCTGCGCAGGAACACGATCCGCTCTTCGAGCATGTCCTTGACCTGACCCAGCGAATCGGCGATGAAAGCCGCCCGGGCCTGGGCCGCGTCGCGCTCGTCGGTGAGCGTCGCGATGGTGCGGTTGATGCGCGCCCTGGCGATGCGCTGCGCGCGTCCGGGCGATGTGTCCGACGTGCCCTGTGTCACGTATGTGCCGAGGATGCCGTCCTTGTAAAGCAGCCAGATCTGGTTGCCGACGTTCAGATTTTCCACCAGCGCGGTCTGCTCAACCACGTCGCGGGCTTCGGCAGTCGAAAGGCCGTGATTCTCCATGAGGTACTGCAGGGCGACCTGGATGTGGGAGTCGCCGCGCTGAACCGTGTAAGGCGCGGGCAAATCGTCTCGAAGATCCTGCATCTGCTGCTGCAGTTCCGCGACCTCGCCCCGGGTATCGATGATCTCCTGCACGAGACCGCGGTACGAAACGTCCGCCTCGCTGGCCAGCATTTCGTTTAAAACGGCTTCGTGATCCGGATTCAGCGCCATGTTGGTCAACGATTCCGCATCGACCTGCCTCTCGGGATTTGATTCGATGAACGTCGATATCGTCGTCTGGAGCTCGTCCTGTTTGGCGCGGATTTCCTGCTCTGTCTCGTTCAACCGCTCCACGAGTTCCTCGAAGTTCGCAGGTTCGGTTGCGCATCCCATGAACAGTGCCATGGATAGCAGTACGAAGATGCTTCGCATTTGGATTCCTCCGTGAGAATGATTTACCGTCGAATCACGCTGATTCGCGGTAGATATAGTTTTCGAGCAATACTCAATTATATGCTTAAAGTCGAGATTTGTCAAGAATACTTGCGCGTATGCCGCAAACCATAGTCGGGCCGTCATTCCGTTTCACGTTTCACGATGCAGGCCAATCCGGGTTGGTGTCACCCGAAGGATTCCAGATCGACCGCCGTTCAGCCCGGATACCTTCGTTTCATCTCCGCAACCGCAGCCCGCACCAGGGCCTCCAGCACGTCCATGTCCACGTCGGCCAGTTTGTTGACGTACAGGCAGGACTTGCCGGTTTTGTGCTTGCCCAGGCGGGAGAGCAACGCGCCGTATTCCTCGAAACCGGGCATGATGTAAATCGACAGGTTCTGCCTGCGCGGCGAAAACCCCGCGATGGGCCAGTCGCCTTCCTGTCCGCTCGCGTACCGGTAGTGATAACTTCCGAATCCCACGATGCTCGGTCCCCACATCACAGGGTCTTCGCCCGTCACCCGTCGCATTAGATCCAGCAGGACACGGGCGTCTTCCCGTCTGCGCGGATGGTCCACCGCGTCAATGAACACTTCCACGCTGGCGTCGTTGGGCCGGGTCTTGAGATCGGACATGGTATCTGCCTCCACGTTTTAAACGGCCGGTGGTGCGCATACATAAAAACATATCTATTATACATATCCATGTCATATGGAAATCTACGATCCACTGGATGCTGATGCCGAATTCTCCGTGGAGAAATCAGGACCGCGCAGATGTTCTTCTATGGATAACAGCCGGTCCTTAATTGCGTCAAAACGACTATTCATGGCATCAAAACGACTATTCATTCGTTTGTAATCCCGCAAAGAAAACCCGTAATCCGGCAAAGAAAACGACCAGTATCGTACCCATAAAACCCATGATCGTCACCCGGTCTTTACGTTCCAAATCCTTTCTTCTCTGGTTGTCTGTGGCCGTTCTTTCGCGACTACCTTTTTCAGCGCGGCCGGCTGTGAATCGTTGTGCGGCCCAGAAGCGTTAAGTTTCAAGTATCCCCGGCCCTCGTCTACCTTCAAGATTCCGGTTGGCCGGATCATATCTCACACATGATTAGTCAAAACGCAGCCCAGAACCTCGTAAGATAAATCCATTCTGTCAAAACCTGTTCCGCGCCACCGGTCGATTCTTCGTAGTTGCGACGTATCGCTACAACAGGAAAGACACCTCCGTCCAGGGGTTCTGACGCAGTCACAATACGGCTTGACAGACTTGCGGTTACGTCTACATTCCCATGTACCCCCATAAAGCGGATCTTGACGCTTTATGGCGTGGCGGTGACCTCGATTCTAATCGTACGCATTCCGGAACCGAAGTGGCGAACCGACGTCCATTGGTACAGGTCGTAGCCTTTCTCCCGAGTGCCAGCGTTGCCGTGACCGGATATCCCGCACAATGTCTCAGACAACCCTGCAACAGGATGCAGAGCGACAACCGGACGAAGCGGCGTCGGAAGTTCCGGCAACGACGTCGCCTGTCCGAAAGCGTCCGTTGACCTACGTATTTACCGGAGGCGGAACGGCGGGGCACGTCTATCCCGGGCTGGCTATCGCCGACGAGGTGCGGGCCCGGAACCCCGATGTCCGCATCGTTTACATCGGCGCCCGGGGCAGAATGGAAGCCTCCCTCGTGCCGAAGCGGGGCTATCCGATCCACCTGGTCTACGCCCGGGGGCTGCCGTCGGCGAGGCAGCCTCTTGCGTTTCTGCGCTTCGCCCTCTGCACCGGCTTCGGCGTCCTCCAGAGCCTGTTCCACCTGTCGAGACACCGGCCCCGCATGATCGTGGCCACGGGCGGATACGCCAGCAGTCCCGTCCTCCTGGCCCACTGGATCCTCAAATCGCTCCGGCTGTCGGGCGCCAGTCGATGTTTCGTCCACGAACAGAACGTCGTGCCCGGGAAGGTGAACCGGCTTGCCGGCCGGATCGCGGACCGCATCGGGGTTTCCTTTGAAGCGTCGCTGCCGTATTTCCCTCCGGAGAAGGCGACGTGGGCGGGCTACCCGGTGCGGCGGGAGATCGGCGCCGTGTCCAGGGACGGCGCGCGGATTTCGCGGGGTCTGCCGTCCGCCGCCAAGGTCGTATTCGCCTTCGGCGCATCCTCGGGCGCCCGGTCCATAAACCGGGCCGTGGTCGCCGCGCTGCCCCGTTTGCTGTCCAGGCCGGATATCCACGTCATCCACGTCACCGGACAGACTAGAAGTTCGGATTACGACGCTGAACGAGACACCCGGGACCGCCTGGAGAGAGTCGACCTCACCGATGAGCAGCGGTCGAGATACCACCAGTCGGACTATTCCCACGAAATCGAAACGCTCTACGCCGCCAGCGACCTAGTCATCGGCAGATCCAGCGCCGGCGTCGTCACCGAGATCGGTATCTGCGGGATCCCCTCCATACTCGTACCGCTGCCCTACGCGCCCGGCGACCACCAGGCCGTGAACGCCAGGACGCTCGAATCGCGCGGCGCGGCCCGCGTCGTGTACGAGTCGCTTTCGGTGGAGAACGGCCAGACCATTGGCGCGGTCGACGGGGAGCGCCTAGCCCGCCTGGCCTTCGAGATCCTGGACGACCCGGACCGCTGCGACGCCATGCGCCGGCGAGCGCGGGAGACCTTCGACCGCGGAGGGCTGGACCGGATCGTCGACCTGTTGGATCACATGCTGGCGGACCGCCTGGACCTGCCGGCAGACCGTGTCCTTTCCAACGGTAAACCCGGCGAACCCGACATTGCCGGGCGTGCCGTTCCTTCCGATAACGCGCTTTCCGCGTTTTCCCTGGTCCGCCGGTTCGCGCAAGGCCGCGATCAGGCCTTCATCGAATCCGTGGGGGAAGACTACCTGAAGTACCGCGTCGACGGATACCTGAAGGCCACGCGCTGGCAGATCCGGAACGAGGGCGTCAAACTCGTCGGACTGCTCGGTTACCGGGACCGCCTGCCCTTCGTCCTGGCGCTGCTCCGCGACAAGACGCCGGCGCCCCTGCTCCAGCGGATGTTTGGCGGCGACTACCGCCAGGTCGGCTTCATCCGCCGAAACGCCGTGACGACGATCGGCCAGCTCGGCGTGTACGATGCAGCGGTGCGCGCCACGCTGCTGGACCTGTTGGCGGATCCGTACTACGAGGTGCGTTCCGCGGCCGCGCGGGCCTTTGCCGCCCTCGACCCGGAAACGGGGGACGCCGACGAGGAGGCCCTGGACGGCCTGCGCCGGCTGTTGCGGGAATCCTCCTTCGAAATCAGGTCGGCCGCCATCCTCGCCCTGGGCAGACTGGGCGACGGCGCCGTCACGGAATGGCTCAGGCCCTTTTACCAGGATCCGAACGGGAAGGTGCGCCAGGCCGTCATCGACGCCCTGACCGACCTGGTCAGACGGAAGTCGATCATCGATCTGGACGGACTGCACGAAGAGCTCGACGGCATCCTGGTCACGTCTAACCACTTCGACCCGGACTTTCCGATCAGGCGGACGCTGAACCGGTTGATCGGCATGATACGCCACCAGCAGGAAACCCCGTGAGCGCCCTATGATCTATCATCTCGTCACACATCTTTTCGATACCGTCGATTCGCTCTCGTTTCTGCGTCTTTTCCAATACCTGAGCTTCCGCGCGATCTGCGCGGCGCTGACGGGTTTCGGCGTCGCGCTGCTTTTCGGCCAGCGCATCATCCGCCTGCTGTACGTGAACCACGTGCGGGACAATCCCCGGACGCACGGCGCGTTGTCCTCCGCCTCGAAGGCCGGCACGCCGCTCATGGGCGGCCTGCTGATCATCGTGTCCATCTTCGCCAGCGTGCTGCTGTGGAGCGACCTTTTCAACCGCTTCACCCTGATCTTCCTGTGCGCCTTGATCTGGTTTTCCCTGTTCGGGTTCATCGACGACTACCGGAAAATCAGGCACCGGGACAGCGACCGCGGCCTGTCCCAGGCCACCAAGTTGTTCTTCCAGGCGGTTTTCGGCCTCGGCTTCGGCCTGGTCTTCCTGGTGCCCGGCCTGTCTCCGGTGTCGGCGGAAATCGCCTCGGAACTCTATCTTCCCTTCGTCAAGGACCCCGTCCTCGACCTGGGCTGGTGGTATCTGCCCTTCATCGCCTTCGTCGTCGTGGCCATCGCCAACGCGGTCAATTTCGCCGACGGACTGGACGGACTGTCCATCGTCCCGGTTTCGTTTACGGTGGTCGTGTACGGGGTGTTCGCCTACGTCATCGGCAACGCCATCTACTCGGGATACCTGCAGTTTACCTTTCTTCCGGGCAGCGGTGAACTGACGGTGATCTGCGCGGGGGTCTTCGGCGCCTGCATGGGATTCCTCTGGTACAACGCCTATCCCGCCCAGGTCTTCATGGGCGACGTGGGCGCCCTGCCGCTGGGAGGCATCGTCGGCACCCTCGCCGTACTGCTCAAGCAGGAATTCCTCTTCGTCATCACCGGCGGGATCTTCGTGGCCATGGCCTTCTCGGTCCTGGTGCAGGAGAAGATCGGGATCAAGTGGCTCGGCCGGCGCATCTTCTACATGGCGCCGCTCCATCACGCCTTCCAGTACCGGGGCCTGGCCGAGACCAAGGTCGTGATCCGGTTCTGGATCATCGCGGGCATCCTGGCGATCATCGGCCTGTCGACCCTCAAGATCAGGTAATCGCGGCGAGAGGGCGCGATAGAAAACGCCAAGTTGGCGCAATGATCGCGCGCGACGGAAGGGCGGCGGCCGGGGCGAAATAGAAAGCGCCATGGAAGGGCGATGGAAGGGCTCGGCGGAAGGGCGGTGACCTCAAATGATCGAAATACAGTATACCAGGTGGATACCCCGCGTCGATGATGCCGAAGACCGCCTCGAACAGCTGTTCGGCCTGCTGAGCCAGATCCTCATTCACACCAGCGGCGACGTGGAGGAAGCCCTGAAGTGGATGCGCTATATCGACCAGCGGCAGGGTATCTTCGACGACACGATCAGTTACGAATCCTTCGTCAAGGAGCTCGAGAAACGGGGTTACGTGAAGCGGGACGACAACGCGTTCTCCCTCACCGAAAAGGGCGGCCGGCGCATCCGCGAGGACTCGCTCCGGTTCGTCTACAGCAGCCTGAAGAAGGGCCTGGGCGGGGGGCACGAGACGCCCTTTGAGGGCGAAGGCGTCGAAAGGCTCAGCGAAACCCGGCCCTACCGGTACGGCGACCAGGCGTCCAACGTCGATTTCACGTCCACCATCGGCAACGCGATCCGCCGGTCCGGATTCGACCTCGACCTGCACGAGGACGACTTCGAAGTGTACGAGGTCGAACACACCACGTCCTGCGCAACGGTCATGCTCCTGGACATCAGCCACAGCATGATCCTGTACGGCGAAGACCGGATTTCCCCGGCCAAGCGCGTGGCCATGGCCCTGGCGGAACTCATCATCCGCAAGTATCCCAGGGACGAGCTGCACCTCGTCCTCTTCGGCGACGACGCGACGCAGGTGAAGATCGAGGACCTGCCCTACGTTTCCGTCGGCCCCTACCACACGAATACCAAGGCCGGACTCCTCATGGCCCGGAACATCCTCCGCCGGACCCGGAACGTCAACAAGCAGATCTTCATGATCACCGACGGCAAGCCCTCGGCCATCTACGACCGGAACGGCCGCCTGTACCTGAATTCCTTCGGCCTCGATCCCCGGATCGTGAACCGGACCCTCGACGAGGCCATGACCTGCCGCCGGGAGAAGATCACCATCAGCACCTTCATGGTCACCCGGGATCCCTACCTGGTCGGCTTCGTGGAGAAGCTCACGGAGATGAACCACGGCCGCGCCTATTACTCCTCCCTCGACAGCCTGGGCGAGTACATTCTCGTGGACTATGTCAAGAACCGCCGCCGCCGGGTGAACTGAGGCGAGGTCCTTTCGCGATTTGTCGCCATGACCCCCTCCTTGTTTGTCAAAGCGCTTCAGGACCTCGAATCCGATCACGCGTTCAACCCCTATGCGGACCGCTGTCCTGTCTACGACCTTGAGGCCGCGCCGGAACGGCGATCGAATATCCTGCTATCCGTGCTCGAGGCCGCGCTTAAAAGTCCTGTGGATTCGCTTTGGATAGGCCGCGATTTCGGCTATCGGGGCGGCCGGCGCACGGGCCTGGCATTCACCGACGACGATCATCTCCCCGAGCACGCCGGGAGATGGGGGCTGACCCTTCAATGCGCGACCCGGGAAGGCATGGCCGGCGAGCGATCGGCCCGCGCGGTCTGGAACGTGTTGTCACGGGTGGACGCCCCCGTGTTTCTCTGGAACGTATTCCCCCTGCACCCCCACGATCCGGGCAATCCTTTCAGCAATAGAAAGCACAACGCACGGGAGCGTGCGTCGGGAGAAGGGATCCTTGCCCAGCTCGTCCACATGCTGGAACCGTCCAGGATCGTGGCCGTGGGAAGGGACGCGGCCTGGACGGCGAGCCGGCTGTTCGGTAGATACGAGACCCTTGCCGTACGTCACCCGAGCCACGGGGGGCAGAAGATATTCACGAACCGGATGTCGGAATGGTACGGTTTGGCATAACGCATTCAGAGGCCACCGGCCAAGGTCTTGATTCACTCTTGACGCAGTATTTTACCATCTGTAGTATTAGTCTGGCTTTGACTATTCCTTGTCCTGAATACATCACCATCTCACCCGCCATCATCGGTGTCAGCCGGGAGATCACACCATGCGTGCATGCTTCAGTCGCGTCTTGTCACACGGGCCCCGCGGACTTTCGGCCGTGAAACTGCTGGCCGTGCTGGCCGCGGTGGTCTGCGGCGCCGGAACCGCCTTCGCTCTGGCGGAGCACGAAAGCGTCACGGTCGAATCGCCGGACCAGTTCGTGTTCAACACCATTTCGTTCATGCTCTGGGGCGCATTGGTGATGTGGATGTGCGCGGGTTTCACCATGCTGGAATCCGGATCGGTGCGGACCAAGAACGCCTCCATGATCTGCCTGAAGAACATCGGCCTTTATTCCATTGCCGGGATCGCCTACTATTTCATCGGCTACAATCTCATGTACGTCGACGTGGGGAGCTTCATCGGATCCATCTCGCTCATGTATGGACCGACGGCCGATGAGATCGCGCTGGTCAACGGGACCGAAGGCGCCGCCTCCGAGGTGATCGCCCTGGGATATTCCACCATGTCGGACTGGTTCTTCCAGATGGTCTTTGTGGCCACGGCCGCGTCCATCGTCTCGGGCGCGCTGGCGGAAAGAGTCAAGCTCTGGTCTTTCTTTCTATTCGTCCTGATCCTCACCGGCATCATCTATCCTATCGTCGGCGCGTGGACCTGGGGAGAGGGATGGCTCAGCCAGTTGGGATTCAAGGACTTCGCTGGTTCCACCATCGTGCACAGCACGGGCGGATGGGCAGCCCTGGCGGGTCTGCTGGCCCTGGGCCCCAGGCTCGGGAAGTTCCGTAAGGACGGATCGGTCAAGCCCACGCCGCCGTCCAACGTGCTCATTGTGACGCTGGGTGTGTTCATCCTCTGGCTCGGGTGGTTCGGGTTCAACGGCGGTTCGCAACTGGCCCTGGGCAGCCCGCTTGACGCGGTGGCCATGAGCCACGTGCTCGTCAATACCAACCTGGCGGCCGCGGCCGGCGCGATCACCGCGCTGATATGCGCGAGGCCGGTGTTCGGGCGCATCGATCTGTTCGCCTGCCTGAACGGCGCCATCGCGGGCCTGGTCTCGATCACCGCGGGTCCGGACATGGTCCAGCACTACTGGGCCGTCATCATCGGGGCCGTCGGCGGCGTCGTCTGCACGGTCGGAATGAAAATGCTGGAATCGGTGCGGATCGACGACGTGGTCGGCGCCGTACCCGCCCACCTCTTCGCGGGGATCTGGGGCACGCTGGCGGTGTGCATTGTGAGCGGAGGCAACGTGGGCGTTCAGCTGATCGGCATCCTGGCCATCGGAGCCTTCGTGTTCGTCGTATCCTATGCCGTCTGGCGTCTGATCGACCTGGTCATGGCCGTGCGGGTAACGGCGCAGGTCGAACGACTGGGCCAGGACGTCGCCGAGCTCGGCATCGAGGCTTATCCCGAATTCGTGCTTACGCCCGAAGAACTGGACGAAGACTGAGCAAGCCGGCATAACGGGGGCCGGAAGGCCGTCCGCAGCGGCAGTACTGCTGTCAAGCCTGAGCGTGGTTGGATGGTCCCGGCGGTTCTGCTTTCACCAAATGAAAACGGCGGCACCTGTATCGGTTGCCGCCGTTTCGTATTCCTTCCATTTTAAACCACGGGACTGCGCGCCGGCCGTTTCCCGCCGCCGCGTCTTACCGCCGTCCCGCTCAGCCGGTCTTATCGTCCTCCGCCTGGTCTTCTTTCTGCTCCGCCGTGTCTTCCTGCTTTTCCTCCACCGTCTCGACGGCCTGTTCCTCCGCCGCGCCGTCCCGGTCGATCAACTCGAGTATCGCCATGTCCGCGGCGTCGCCCTGCCGGTGTCCGACACGGACGATGCGGGTGTATCCCCCGGGCCGGTCGGCGTACCGTTCGGCCAGCGGACCGAACAGCTTTGCGACCACGGATTCGTTGCGGATGACCCGGAGTACCTGCCGCCGGGCGTGCAGATCCCTGCGCTTGCCGAAGGTGATGAGCCGCTCCACGAGGCGCCGTACTTCCTTGGCCTTCGCCGTGGTGGTCCGAACGCGTTCCGCGTCCAGCACCGAAGTGGCCAGGTTGCTCAGCATCGCCTTGCGGTGACTGGGCGATCGGCTGAGACCGCGCCCCTGCTTTCGATGTCGCATTCCCGTACTCCTGTCCAAACTATGGTATGACCGACGATCCGGTCAAACGGCTACGCCTCCTCGACTTCTACGTACTCCCCGATGTCCATGCCGAAGGCAAGTTCCATCTCCTGGAGGATCTGACTCAGCTCGGTCAGCGACTTGCGGCCGAAGTTCCGGTATTTCAGCATCTCGGTCTCGCTCTTCTGCACCAGGTCCGCCAGGGTCTTGATGTCCGCCGCCCTCAGGCAATTGCTGGAGCGAACCGACAGCTCCAGTTCCTCCACGTTCATCTGCAGCAGCTTCTTGATCTCTTCGGCTTTCTCGTCCACCTCTTCTTCCGGCTCGGAGAGGAACTGGTCGTCGATCGAGATAAACAACTGGAGGTGGTTGCGCAGGACCTGGGACGCAGTGGACAGGGCGTCCTGCGGGCCGACGCTGGCATCGGTCCAGATTTCCAGCACGAGCCGGTCGTAGTCGGTGCGCTGGCCGATACGCGTGTTCTCCACCTGGAAATTCACCCGCGTTACCGGGGAGAACATGGCGTCCATGGGAATGACGCCGATGGGCTGGTCCGGCATCTTGTTCTGTTCGGCGATCACGTATCCCCGGCCGCTGTCGACGTGGATCTCCATTCTCAACTGTCCGCCCTCGTCCAGGGAGGCGATATGAAGATCCGGATTGAGAATCTCCACGTCGACGTCGGTCTGTATGTCTTCGGCCGTGACGTCGCCCTTGCCTTCCGCTTCGAGCATCAGCGTCTTGGGCTCGTCGCTGTGCAGGATGAGCCGCAGTCCCTTGAGGTTCAGGATGACCTCGGCCACGTCTTCCACCACGTTCGGCATGGTGGAGAATTCGTGGGCGACGCCGTCGATGCGGATGCCGACTACGGCCGCTCCGGGCAGGGAAGAGAGCAGGACCCTGCGTATGGAATTGCCGATGGTCGTCCCGAATCCCCGCTCTAGCGGTTCGATCACGAACTTGCTGTAGCCATCCGTTACGGTATCGTCTTCAATCAGCACGCCTCTCGGCATTTGGAAGTTCTTTAATTTCATATCGTTCGTCGCCCCTCATCGCGCTCTTCGAGTGAACACAGGCATCTCAGTGGCAGTATGCGGCCTATTTCGAATACAACTCGATGATTAACTGTTCCTGTACAGGTGTCGGTATGTTTTCTCGAATGGGTGCTTCCAGCAACCGCCCGGCAAGGGTGGTCTTGTCCAGATCCAGCCAGTTTACCGCCGGTCGCTGGTTCGCGGCGCTCAGGGAGGCATGAATGCAGTCGAGCTGGCGGCTCTTCTCCCTGACCTGAATGACTTCACCCGTACGGACGATGTACGAGGGGATATTGACGATGCGGTCGTTGACCAGGATATGGCGGTGACGAACCAGTTGACGGGCCGCCTTGCGCGACGGCGCGAAGCCGAGGCGGTAGACGATGTTGTCCAGCCGGGTTTCGAGAAGCTGCAGGAGGCGCTCGCCCGTGTTGCCCTTGGTCCGTGCCGCCTTCACGAAGTACGACCGGAACTGGCCTTCGCCGATACCGTACGTCTTTCGCGTCTTTTGCTTTTCACGAAGCCGGAGCCCGTATTCCGTAGGCTTCCTCCGTCCGACCGACCCGTGCTGGCCCGGCGGGAACGCGCGGCGGTCCACCGCGCACTTCTCTGAAAAGCACCGATCGCCCTTCAGAAACAATTTAACGCCTTCCCGTCGACAGATTCGACAGTTGGCATCAGTGTATCGAGACATATTTGCTCCTTACACGCACGACCCGGGCTGACGTACGCCGGCGGGTCTGAACGCCCCGGCGTACACCCGGTGTTTCACGATCAGACGCGACGTCTTTTCGGAGGCCGGCATCCGTTGTGGGGAATAGGGGTTACGTCCTTGATGGCGGAAATCTCGAGGCCCGCGGCCTGTAATGCCCGAATGGCCGATTCACGGCCGGCGCCGGGTCCCTTCACCCAGACCTCGACGCGTTTCAAACCCAGTTCGATGGCTTCCTTTGCGGCGGCCTCCGCCGCGATCTGCGCGGCAAAAGGCGTACTCTTCCGGGAGTTGCGGAACGTGCCGCCCTTGCCGCCGCTCGCCCAACTGATCGTGTGTCCCTGCAGATCGGCGAGGGTAACGATCGTATTGTTGAACGTCGCCTTGATATGGGCCACGCCTATGGAGTCCACGTGCCGGTCGCGCCTTCGGGCGCGGCTTCGCCTAGCATTAGCCAACCTTCTACCTCCACGGATTAAAGTGAGTTCCTAGGTCTTCTTACGCCTTGCGCCGATGGTGCGCCGGGGTCCCTTTCGTATGCGGGAATTGGTACGGGTCCGCTGACCCCGCACCGGCAGCCCGCGGCGGTGACGCAGGCCCCGGTAGCATCCGATATCCATCAATCGGCGGATATTGAACGTGATGTCGCCGCGCAACGCGCCCTCGACCTGGTAATCGTTCTCGATGCTCTGGCGAAGCTTCGTGATCTCCCGGTCGGTCAGATCCCTTACGCGGGTCTCCGGGTCGATGCCGGTCGCCTCGAGCACCTTGCGGGCGGTTGTCTGTCCTATTCCGAAAATGTAGGTGATGCCGATCTCCACGCGTTTGTCGCGGGGCAGATCGATTCCGGCAATACGTGCCACTATGCCCTCCTTGGCAACGGGTCGCTGCTATCCCTGCCGCTGCTTGTGGCGCGGGTTGCGACAGAGCACACGCACGACGCCCCTGCGGCGGATGACCTTGCAGTGTTCACAGATTTTCTTTACCGAAGCGCGTACTTTCATCTTCCTGTCCTTGCGTTGCGGTTTGTTTCCGGCTGCGCCTGGTTCTCCTCTACAACCGGACCCCGGATGCAGTCCCGCCCGGGGCTTACTTGTAACGATACGTAATCCGGCCGCGCGTCAGATCGTAGGGCGACAACTCGACCATGACCTTGTCGCCGGGCAGGATCTTTATGAAGTTCATTCGAACCTTGCCGGATATATGCGCCAGGACCCTGTGCCCGTTTTCCAGTTCAACGCGAAACGACGCATTGGGCAAGGGCTCCACCACCGTACCTTCCACCTGTACCGGGGGCTCTTTCGGCATGCGAATCAACCTTTCACCAATCAGCCGCCTCAGTACAAGACGACGACCGTGGTCGGTTTTGCGGTCCGCCTGGCCCTGTTCACGTCGTCCGGACCAGACACTTCAGAATGCGCTGCGTCACTTCCTCCAGCGAACCATCGCCATCGATCCGCCTTAAAATGCCCGCCCTGTCGTAATAGTCGACGAGCGGGGCCGTCACCTTCCTGTAGATCTTCAACCGGTGCCGGATCGTCTCCGGCGTGTCGTCCGTCCGATGCCTGTTGGTCAGGCGGTCGATCACCGTACTGTCGGGCACCTCGATGTTCAGCACCGCGTCCACGGGCACGTTCATGCGCTCCAGCGCCTGGTTCAGGAAATCGGCCTGGTTCTGGTTCCGGGGAAAGCCGTCCAGTATGAAGCCCGACTCGCAGTCGGCTTCCCGCACCCGGTCTTCCAGTATGGCCTGCGTGATTTCATCCGATACCAGTTCACCCCTGTTTACGAATTCCGCGATCCTTCGCCCTACAGGGGTCTTTTCCTCCATCTCCCGCCGCAACAGTTCGCCCGTTGAGATATGCGGGATGTGAAATCTCTCCGACAGCCTGGTTGCCTGTTCGCCTTTTCCCGCCCCCGGCGTTCCAAGTAGAATAAGTCGCATAACCTGCTCACCTGGCACCAGGTCGCCGGGCCAACCAGGCGGCCCGCCAGAAGACGCCTGGGACGGACGCTCCGAAGCCTAACCCGCCCGCCCGCGTACACGCCCGCGTTTCATGAATCCCTCGTAGTGGCGGGACACGAGATGCGACTCGATTTGCTGGAGCGTATCCAGGGCGACGCCTACCACGATCAGCAGGGCGGTGCCGCCGAAGAACGAGGACGCGCTCAGAGAGACGTTCATGCTTCGGATGATGAGAAACGGCACGATGGCGATAATCGCCAGAAAGACCGAGCCGGGCAACGTAATGCGTGTCAGAATGTGATCGAGATAGTCCGCCGTTCTTCTGCCGGGCCGAATCCCCGGGATGAATCCGCCGACGCGCTTCATGTTGTCCGCCACGTCCACGGGATTGAATATGATGGATGTATAGAAATACGTGAAAAATACGATCAACAGGCCGTACATCGCGTTGTAGATGAAGGCGCCTGGCTGAAACCACTCGACCATGGTCTGGAACACGGCCATGTTCGGGAAGAAACTCGAAAACGTCCCCGGAACGAACATGATCGACTGGGCGAAAATGATGGGCATCACGCCGGCGGCGTTCACGCGCAGCGGCAGATGCGTGCTCTGCCCGCCGTACACCTTGCGTCCGACCACGCGCCGCGGGTACTGCACCGTGATTCTCCGCTGCCCCTGGGTGATCAGCACCACCGAAGCGATGATCAGGATCCACACGGCTACGATGAAGATCTCGACGAGACCACTGCGCAGCCCGTTCATCACCGCGTCGATTTCGCTCTTCGCCGCGATGGGGAACTGGGCGATAATCCCGACGAAGATAATCAGCGAGATGCCGTTTCCGATGCCCCGCTCCTGGATCTGCTCCCCCAGCCACATCAGGAATATGGTGCCAGTGGTCATCGTCACGACCGTGACGAAGATGAACCCCGCCCCGGGATCGATGACGGCGGACCGGCCCACCTCGTCCCGGATGTCCTGGAGCCAGTAGCTGATGCCCAGGGCCTGGACCATCGACAGCAACACCGTGCCGTAGCGCGTGTACTGATTGATCTTCTTCTGACCTTCCTGGCCCTCCTTCTGGAGTTTCTGCAGGTACGGCCACATGGAACCCAGCAGTTGCAGGATAATGGACGCGCTGATATAGGGCATCACGCCGAGGGCGAAAATGGTCGCGCGCTCGAAGGCGCCGCCCACGAACATGTTGTACAGCCCGAAGATGGTCCCGCCCATCTGGCTGAAGAAGGCGCTCAGTACTTCGTGGTCTATGCCCGGCGTGGGTATCTGGCCGCCGATCCGGTAGACCGCGAGCAGACTGAGGGTGAAGATGATCCGCCGGCGAAGCTCCGGTATCCGGAATACGTTCTGAAAACTCTCGATCATCCGGAGATCACCTCGACCGAACCGCCTGCCGCCTCGATTTTACGCCGCGCCGTTTCACTCACCTTGTGCACGCTTACCTTCACGGGCCGGTCGACCTCGCCTTCACCAAGTATCTTTACCGGATCCGTCGATTTCCGGATCAGGTGCCTTTCCGCCAGCGAACCGGCGTCCACGACGGTCTCTTCGTCCCATCCTTCAAGATCGCGCAGGTTGACGATCTGGTAAGTCTTGCGGAAGATATTGGTGAATCCCCGCTTGGGCAGCCGGCGCACGAGGCGCATCTGCCCGCCTTCGAAGGAAGGATGGATCTTCTTGCCCGACCGGGAACGCTGGCCCTTGTGCCCCCTGCCGGCCGTCTTGCCCGTGCCGGAACCGGGGCCTCTTCCCAGGCGCTTGACCTTGCGTACCGCGCCGGACGCGTGTTTCAAACTGCCGCCATTCATAACAGCCGTCTTCCTTTCTTCATGAAACCCGCCGGTTATTCGTCATCCGTCGTGACGGTTTCCACTTCCACCAGGTGGCCGACGCGTGCGATCATACCCTGTATCTGCGGCGTATCGCCATGGACGGCGCTGTGATGCAACCGCCGTATTCCCAGCGCTTCCAGGGTCCGTTTCTGCCGCCGGTGTCTGCCGATGGCGCTTCTTCTCTGCGTAATGCGCAGCCGCGTCGCCATAAAAACTACCCTTTCAGTTCCTCTATATCCACGTTGCGCACGTCGGCGATCTCGGAGGCCACCTTCAGGTCGAGCAGGCCCTGCAGGGTCGCCTTGGCCACGTTGTAGGGATTCGACGAACCGATCGACTTCGTGAGGATATTGTGAATGCCCGCCGATTCCAGTACCGCCCGGGCCGCATCGCCGGCGATCACACCCGTACCGGGCGACGCCGGTTTCAGAATCACCTCCGCCGCGCTGAACCTCCCGATGACGTCGTGGGGGATCGTGCCGTTGACCACCGGTACCCTGTGCAGGTGCTTGCGGGCCGTTTCCGTCGCCTTGCGGATCGCTTCGGACAGCTCCAGGGCCTTGCCCATGCCCAGGCCCACGTGGCCGTTTCCGTCGCCCACCGCGATCAACGCGTTGAAGCTGAACGTGCGGCCGCCCTTGACGACCTTGGCAACCCGGTTGATATCGACCAGACGTTCCGACGACAGATCGAATTCATCGGGATTGATTCTCGGCAATTTCTGCTCCCTTCGTCAGAAATGAAACGCCGGACGCACCGGCGCGCAGCGCGGTTTCAGAATTCCAGTCCGCTTTCGCGCACGCCGTCCGCCAGGGCCTTCACCCGGCCGTGATAGAGGTATCCGCCGCGGTCGAAGGTCACGCTGGACACGCCCTGCGCCTTCATCTTTTCTCCCAGCACCTGCCCCACGACCCTGCTCTGCGCCTTCCGGTCCATGCCCGACTCCAGTTTCGACCTGATCTCGGGCGTATTGGTGGAGAGGGAAAGCAACGTGGCGCCCGCTGCATCGTCGATGACCTGGGCGTAGATGTGCTTGAGACTCCTGAAAACGTTCAAGCGCGGCCGGGCCGCGTCGCCCCGGATGGACTTCCTTACGCGGCGATGGCGGACCTTCCGCATTCTGGCTCTCTGCAGCGTTTTTCTGGACATGATTCCTGCCAATCTCCCATCAGGCCGCCCCGGTCTTGCCGGCCTTCCTGCGTACCTGTTCGTTTTCGTACCGTATGCCCTTGCCCTTGTAGGGTTCCGGTTTCTTGAACGACCGGATCACCGCGGCCACCTGGCCTACGAGCTGTTTGTCGATACCCCGGACCGTAATCCGGTTGCCATCGGTTACCTCGAGGTCCACGTCCGGCGGCGCCTGGAAGATCACGGGATGGGAATAGCCCAGGCTGAGGGTCAGGTTCCTGCCCTTCAGCTCCGCCCGGTAACCCACGCCGATGATTTCAAGCGTCCGGTCGAACCCGTTGACGACGCCTTCCACCATGTTGGCGATCAGGGAACGGTTCAGGCCGTGCAGGGCGCGCGACTGCCTGGATTCGTTCTGGCGTCCCACCACCAGGTGGCCGTCTTCCAGAACGGCGCTGATCTGGGTGGGGATCCGGTGGGAAAGCTCGCCCTTCGGACCCTTCACCTTGACGGACCGGTCGTCTATGGAAACCTGGACCCCGTCCAGGATCGCAATCGGTAGTTTACCTATTCGTGACATCCCGACTCCTTCCGATATTCCGGACTACCAGACGTAGCACAACACTTCGCCGCCCGTGTTCAACTGACGCGCTTCGCGGTCCGTGACGATACCCCTGGGTGTGCTCAATATGGCCACGCCGAGTCCGTTCAGCACCCGGGGCAGGCGATCGGCCTTGACGTATACGCGCCGGCCCGGCTTGCTGATGCGCTTGAGCGTGGAAATGATCGATTCTCCCACCGGTCCGTACTTGAGGTATATCCGGATGATCCCCTGTTTCCCGTCCTCGACCTCGGTATAGTGGCTGATGAACTTGTGGTCCAGCAGGATACGGGCGATCTCCGTCTTTACCTTCGAAGCCGGCACTTCGACCCTCGGATGCTTCGCCTGGCACGCATTACGTAGCCGGGTCAGCATGTCCGCGATCGGATCGGTCATTGACATCTTGCTATTCTCCCTGAGAAACAGCCCCGTGTTCCTACCAACTGGCCTTTGTCACGCCCGGAATCTCGCCCTGCAGGGCCAGCGTCCGGAAACAGATGCGGCAGATCCCGAAACGGCGCATATAGGCGCGGGGGCGTCCGCACTGCCTGCAACGGCTGTACGCGCGCACCTTGTATTTCGGTTTTCTTTTTGCCTTTGCGATTAACGACTTCTTGGCCACTGGTCCCCCTCTCGATGATTCCGTTGCCCGGCTCGAAACGTGCGGACCGCCTGGACCGCCCGGTCCGCACGGTCCGCCCGGACCCTACACCGGCTGGTCCCTGAAGGGCATGCCGAGGTGCCTGAGCAGCTCCGCACTCTCTTCGTCGGTGCCCGCCGAGGTTACGATCGTGATGTCCATGCCCCGGAACAGATCGACCCCGTCGTAGTCGATCTCCGGAAAGATCGTCTGTTGGGTCAATACCAGGGTGTAGTTGACCCGGCCGTCGAAGGACCGCGTCGACACGCCCCGGAAGTCGCGGATACGGGGTATCGCCACGTTGATCAGGCGATCCAGAAACTCGTACATGCGGGCGCCTCTGAGCGTCACCCGGCAACCGACGGGCATGCCTTCCCGGATCTTGAAATTCGAGATGGACTTCTTGGCCCGGGTCACCACGGCCTTCTGGCCGGTGATCGCCGTCAGTTCCGACACCGCGCTGTCCAGCAGGCCGGCATTCTGCGAACCCTCGCCCACGCCCATGTTCAGGACCACTTTCTCGATACGCGGAACCTGCATGACGTTGCCGTATCCGAAATGCTGCAGGAGCGCGGGTCTGATCTCGCTGTTGTACTGGTCTTTCAATCGTGCCATGCTCGTATTCCCGTTATCCTTCGGCGATCACCTTCACGTTGGATGCGTGCATGGGGGCCTCTTTCTCGAGCCGGCCGCCCTGCGGATTGGTCTGGGTGGGTCGTGTATGGCGCGTAACGAAATTGAGGCCTTCCACGATTACCTTGTTCTTCTCCGGCAACACCTTCAACACTCTTCCGGTCTTGCCCCGGGTGGCGCCGGTGAGCACTACCACCGTATCGCCCTTCTTGACGTGCATCCGACAAGCTCCTTCCATCCGGCGGGTCCGGTATACTACAGGACCTCCGGGGCGAGTGAAACGATGCGGGTGTATTCCCGCTCGCGCAGTTCCCGGGCGACGGGGCCGAAAATGCGCGTGCCCCTCGGCTCGCCCTGGTCATCGATCAGCACGGCCGCGTTCTCGTCGAACCGGATGTAGGACCCGTCGCGTCGCCGCACCTCCTTGCGGACCCGCACGACCACGGCCTTCACCACCTCGCCCTTCTTCACCGAACCGCCGGGAGCGGCTTCCTTCACCGATCCCACGAACCGGTCTCCCACGCTGGCGTACCGCCTGCCGGTCCCGCCCAGGACCTTGATGCAGCGGACCTGCCGGGCGCCCGTGTTGTCGGCGACATTCAGCCAGGTATACTCTTGAATCATCTTTGATCCGTCCTGTTCACCATTTTCCGGAACCGGCGCCGGAAATCTAGACCTGTACCGCGCGCTGGATGACTTCCGTCAGCCGCCAGCGCTTGTTCTTGCTCAGCGGACGCGTCTCCGTCACCCGGACGATGTCGCCGATCCGGCACGTCTGCTCTTCGTCGTGGGCCGTCAGCTTGGTCGTGCGCCGCACGTACCTCCCGTAGAAGGGATGCTTTACTGTCCGTTCCACGGCGATGGTAATGGTCTTTTCCATCTTGTTGCTGAGCACGCGTCCCACGCGGTTCTTCCTGTGTCCCCGCTCCTTCATGCGTCGTCTCCCGGATCACCCTGTCCGTCTTCCCGGTTCTGCTCGTTCCCTTCGCGGATGGAACGGATATTCAGTTCATCCTCGTGCAGGAGCGTGAGAATCCGGGCGATTTCCCGGCGGGATGCCGAAATACGCTTCGCATCCGCCATCTGCCTCGTCGCCTTCTGAAAGTTCAGATTGAAGATCTCTTCCCGTAATTCGGCCACCCGGTCGTGCAGTTCCGTCTCGGACAGCTGCCGAAGTTCGTATAGTTTCATTGCTTCCCTTCCTCGAGAACGGCCCTGCTACAAGTCTTCGCGGACCACCAGGCGGGTCTTGACCGACAGCTTCTGCTGAGCCAGCGCGATGGACTCCCTGGCCATTTCGGAGGCCACGCCCCGCAATTCGAAGAGGATGCGTCCCGGCTTGACCACGGCCACCCAGTGCTCGGGATTACCCTTTCCCTTGCCCATGCGCGTTTCGGCGGGCTTTTCCGTAAGCACCTTGTCCGGGAAGACGCGGATCCACACCTTGCCGCCCCGCCGCATGTGATGGACCATGGCGATCCGGGCCGCTTCGATCTGCCGGTTGGTGATCCAGCCCGGTTCGAGCGCCTGAATACCGTAATCGCCGAATTCCAGCGTGGCGCCGCGCGTCGCGGTGCCCGTCATGCGGCCGCGCTGTTTCTTCCGGTACTTCAGTCGCTTGGGCATTAACATTTCGATGTCTCCTCGAATGGTCCCGTGCCCGCTTTCGGACACGCCTGACAACCCGTCTTAAACCGTCGCTTCCCGTCCGGCCCCGGCTTCCCCTTCTTCGCCCTTGATGATCTCGCCCTTGCAGATCCACACCTTGATGCCGATGCACCCGTAGGTGGTATGGGCGGTGGACCGGGCGTAGTCTATGTCCGCCCGGAGCGTGTGCAGCGGTACGCGTCCGTCGTTAAAGGATTCCACCCGGGCCATTTCCGCGCCGCCGAGCCGGCCGCCGCAGGTTATCTTGATGCCCTCCGCGCCCATGCGCATGGCCGCGGTGATGGATTTCTTCATGGCCCTTCTGAAACTGATCCGCTGTTCGATCTGCCGCGCTATGCTGTCGCCGATAAGCTGGGCATCGAGCTCAGGACGGCGGATTTCCTGTATGTTGATGTATATTTCTTTTTTTGTCAGATGCTGGAGTTCATCCCTCAGCTTATCCACTTCGGCGCCCTTGCGTCCGATCACGATGCCGGGACGGGCGGTGTGAATGGCTATGGTGGCCTTCTGCGGCGCCCGCTCGATTTCGACCTTGGAGATGCCGGCCCGCGAGAGGCGGCTCTTGATGTACCGACGGATCATGAGGTCTTCCTGGAGCAGTTCCGCCATGTTCTTGTCGGAATACCAGTTGGACTGCCACGTCTTGATCACGCCAAGACGGAAACCGATCGGATGTGTTTTCTGACCCACGTCGTCAACTCCTGTTGTCAGGACTCCAGGGTGAATGGCCAGGCCGAGCTGATCCGGTCCAGGCCGAGCTAGGCCGAGACCACCACGGTAATGTGGCTGGTGCGCTTCCGGATCGTGGAGGCGCTGCCCCGGGGTCCGTAATGAATGCGTTTCATTACCGGCCCGCCGTCGACATAAACGGTCTTGATTTTCAGGTCTTCGATATCCAGCGTGTGTTCGTCATCCACGTTCATCGCGTTCGCCGTCGCGGAGCGCACGGTCTTTTCGATCGGCCTTGCGCACGCCTTGGGCACGAATTGCAGTATGTTCAGGGCTTCCTGCACGGACCGGCCGCGGATCATGTCCGCCACCTGGCGTATCTTGCGTGCGGAACCGCGTACCTGCCGCGCCGTTGCACGGGCTTCCATCGCTATACTCTCCCCTGTTCCGAATTCCGGCTGCTTCACCTACTTCAGCTGAGTGGACCGTTCCGTGACCCGGCCGCTGTGCCCCCGGTACGTGCGCGTCGGCGCGAATTCACCCAGCTTGTGGCCCACCATGTTCTCCGAAATGTAGACCGGAATGAACTTGTTGCCGTTGTGGATCGCCAGGGTATGGCCGACGAAATCCGGCGTGATCGTGCATGCTCGGGCCCAGGTGCGGACTACCCGCTTCTCGCCAGTTCGATTCAGTTCGTCGATCTTCTTCTTGACGCTGCTGTCAATGTACGGCCCTTTTTTTACCGACCGAGCCATCATCGCCTCCCGCTATCTGCCTTCGCCTATTTACGCCGTTTGACGATCAGCGTATCCGACTTCTTGTTCTTCTTTCGCGTCCGCAGGCCCTTGGTCTTCTTTCCCCAGGGGGACACGGGGTGCCGTCCACCCGAACTCTTGCCTTCCCCTCCGCCCATGGGGTGGTCCACGGGGTTCTTCGCCACGCCGCGGGAATAACCGCGGCGTCCCAGCCAGCGGGCGCGCCCGGCCTTGCCGAGCGATATGTTCTCATGATCCGTGTTGCCCACCTGGCCGATCGTGGCGGAACACGCGCTGGGCACCCGCCTGATCTCGCCGGATGGCAGACGCAACTGGGCAAAGCCTCCGTCCCGCGACATCAACTGGGCCGCTCCCCCGGCGGAACGCACGAGCTGGCCGCCGCGGCCGGGCGAAAGCTCGATGTTGTGGATCATGGTTCCCAGGGGAATGTTCTCCAGCGGCATATGGTTGCCGCCCCGGATCTCCGACTGGCTGCCGGCCATCACGGTATGTCCCACCGACAGGCCGAGCGGCGCGAGAATATAGCGTTTCTCGCCGTCCGCATAATGCAGCAGCGCGATGCGCGCCGAACGGTTCGGGTCGTATTCGATGGCATGTACCCTGGCCGGGATTCCGATCTTGTCGCGCCGGAAGTCGATCACCCGGTAGCGACGCTTGTGGCCGCCTCCTCGGTGCCGGGCGGTCATTCGTCCCAGGTTGTTCCGGCCGCCCGACTTCTTCAGGGGGCGGATCAGGGAGGACTCCGGCGCCTCCTTCGTGATTTCCTTGAAGGAGGACACGGTCTTGAACCGCTGACCGGGGGTCTTGGGCCTGAATGTGCGTACTGCCATAATCATGACTCTTCCTCTTTCTGACGCGCCTGGGCACGACCGGGCGCGGCCAATCACGGCCGGTGATCAGGCTCCCGTGTACAGGTCGATGATATCGCCATCGGCGAGTTTCACGATAGCCTTCTTCCAGTCGGGCCGCCGGCCCTCGAATCGGCCGAGGCGCTTCACCTTGCCCTTCATTCGAAGTGTGCGCACGGACTCGACCCGCACGTCGAAAATCTCCTCGATGGCCCGCTTGATTTCCAGTTTGTTCACGTCCCTGGCCACTTCGAATACGTACTTGTTCTCGTCTTCCTGGAGCACGTGGTTCTTTTCCGTCACCAGGGGCCGCGCCACGATGGCGCGCGGATCTTTCGTCATGATTTCAACGCCTCCTCGACCTGTTTCAGTCCCTCGCGGGTGAAGATGAGGCAGTCGCTGCGCAGAATCTCATGCACGTGGGTGTCCGTGGCCACGTTGATGTTCACGTCGGGTATGTTTCGACAGGATTTGTACACGGCATCGTCGCTTCGGTCCATAAGCACCAGGCACTTCCTGTCGTTCACCTGCATCTTCGAAAGCACGGAGACCATCTGCCGGGTCCTGGGCGCGTCGAACTCCAGTGCGTCTATCACCAGTACCGAGCCGCTCTGCGCACGCGTCGACAGCACGGACTTCAGCGCGAGGCGGCGCACTTTTTTCGGAATCTTGTAAACGTAGCTTCGGGGTTTCGGCCCGTGGGCCCTTCCACCCCCGATGCGGACCGGAGACCGGCGTGAGCCCATGCGGGCCCGTCCCAGGCCCTTCTGCCGGTAGATCTTCCTCCCGGCGTAGGACACCTCCGAACGGGTCTGCGCGCTGGCTGTTCCCTGCCGCTGGCCGGCCTGGTACATTTTCTCCGCTTCATACATGGCATGCGCGTTCGCGGATATGCCGAAGACCGACTCTTCCAGGTCGATCTGGCCCTGTTCCGTCCCGTCGCTGCTGAACAATCTTGCTACCGGCATGACTACTCCCATCCTGCCATCCAGATCCGCGCCGGCGGTTACCCGGCCCGGTTGATCAGTACGTATGCGTTCCTGTGGCCCGGAATCGCACCCTTCACCAGGAGGATGTTATTCTCGGCGTCCACCCCGACCACCTGCAGATTTCTGACCGTCACACGCTTGTTGCCCATCCGCCCGCCCATGCGGGTTCCCTTGAAAACCTTGGACGGCGTCGCGCTCTGTCCGATCGATCCCGGATGACGCCAGCGGTCGCTTTGTCCCCGGGTCTTGTCGCCGCCCCGGAAACCGTGCCGCTTCACGACACCCTGAAAACCTCTTCCCTTGAAATACCCCGTCACGTCGACCAGTTCGCCGGTCTCGAATATGTCGGCGCCGTATACTTGGCCGGGTTCGCAGGCCTCGATATCTTCCACCGCGACCTCGCGGAGCACCCGCTGCGGATCGACCTCCGCCTTCTTGAAGTGGCCCTGCAGCGGCCGGGTGGTCTGCTTTTCTTTCTTCGTTTCGAAACCGATCTGAGCCGCCTCGTAGCCGTCGCGGTCCAGCGTCTTCACCTGGGTGACGTAGCACGGTCCCGCTTCGATCACCGTGACCGGCACCGCGTCGCCGTTCTCGGCAAAGACCTGGCTCATCCCGATTTTCCTGCCGATCAGTCCGTGCATCTCCTTAGACTCCTACACCCTGATTTCCACGTCTACGCCGGCGGGCAGATCCAGCTTGAGGAGCGCGTCCACCGTCTGCTGCGACGTGTCATAGATATCGATAAGCCGTTTGTGCACACGCGTTTCAAACTGTTCCCGCGATTTCTTGTCGATAAAAGGAGAGCGCAGGACGGTATAGACGGTTCGTTTCGTCGGCAGCGGTATGGGCCCCATGACCCGGGCGCCGGCCCGCTGCGCCGCCTGAGTGATTTCCCTGGCCGACTTGTCCAGCATGGCGTGGTCGCAGGCCTTCAACCTGATCCTGATTTTCTGGTCCGCTTGATTGGCCATGGCGGCCTCCTTCTCCCCTGTTACTCGATGACTTCTGTGACGACGCCCGCGCCGACGGTTCTTCCGCCCTCCCG
>JAPOYX010000148.1 GCA_026706345.1 Gemmatimonadota bacterium
CCGGCGGCCTCGTGGCCTCCCGCATGACCGATGTGCCGGGCAGTTCCGACTACTTGTTGGAAGGGGTCGTATCTTATAGCAATGCCGCGAAAATGGCGCGCTTGGAGGTTCCGGCGGGGACGATCGAACGTCACGGCGCGGTCAGCGCGGAAACGGCTGCCGCCATGGCCCGGGGCGTGCGGCGAACCAGCGGAGCCACCTACGGCCTGTCCACGACCGGCGTCGCGGGGCCCGGCGGCGGAACCCCGGAAAAACCCGTCGGCCTGGTCTACCTGGGGCTGGCCGCCGAGGATGGCGTCGAGACGCGGAAGCTCATGCTGGGTCCGGACCGGCACGTCAACAAGACGCGGTCCGCCCTGGCCGCCCTGAACCTGCTTCGGCTGGCGCTCGCCCGCGCCGCCGGGGGGAACTGAAGACCCGTTGGCACCGTAGAAAGGCTATCGATGCGCACGTTCATTGCCGTGGAAGTACCGGATACCATAAAAGACCAGATCGCGGAACTGGAAAATCGACTAAAGGGTACAGGGACCGATATCAAGTGGGTCGAACCGGGTAACATCCACATCACGCTGAAGTTCCTCGGCAATATCGAGACGGACCAGCCGACGGCGATCCGCGGCGGCCTGAGCGAGGCGCTTGATTCGACGGGGCCCTTCGACTTGAAACTGGGGCGCGTCGGCGCTTTCCCGGATCTGAACCGGCCGCGCGTCTTCTGGGTGTCGGTCGAAGAAGGCCGGGATGAACTGATCCTGATGCAGCAGCGCATCGAAACGGAACTGCACGCACGCGGCTTCGTTCGCGAGGAAAGGCCCTTTTCGCCTCACCTGACCATCGGCAGGGTGCGATCGCCGCGGGGCCTGGCCAAGCTCACGGAACTGGTACAGACCGCGGCATTCGAGACCGATTCGTTTACGGTGAATCGCGTGGCGCTGGTGAAGAGTGACCTGAAGCCCGAGGGACCGGTCTACACGGTCGTCGATCACGTCGAACTGGTATGACGATGCCGATCATAACGGACATCAGCGCCCGGGGAAGCGAAGGGCGCCGGGAACGCAAGGTCACGATCGACGGCGAACGCACCCTGATGATCACGGAAGAGACCTTCCTCCGGTTCGGATTGATCGACGGGCAGGCTTTGGACCCGGAAAGGTTGCGGGAAATGGAACTGGCCGACGGCGTTTCCCGGGCCATGACGGAAGCCCATCGGCTCGTCGACCATCGCATGCGCACCCGCCGTGAACTGGCGGTGAGGCTCAGGGCCCGGGGCCGGCCGGAAGACGTCATCACGGCGGTGCTGGACCGCCTCGAGAATGTGGGATTGATTGACGACGGCCGCTTCGCCCGGCTGTGGATCGACGAACGGCTTCGTAAGAGGCCGGTCGGATTGTCCCTGCTACGGCGGGAGTTGAGGCAGAAGGGGATCGACGCCGAAGTCATCGAGTCCGCCCTCGAGGAAAGTGCATCCGGCGAAGGGGAAGCAGGGCGGGCCTACGAGGCGCTTCGCCGACAGACCTATCGATACGCCCGCCTCGACCGCGACGCGGCACATCGCCGCATGGTCGCCTTCCTGGGCCGGCGGGGGTTCGGACAGGATGTCGTTTACAAAGTCGTCCATCGCGTGCTGGACGAAATGGAGGAGTCCGGAAGTTGACCGGAGCCGAACTGCGCAGATCGTTTACGGGCTTTTTCGCCGACCGTGACCACACCGTCGTGCCGAGCGCCAGCGTCGTGCCCTGGGACGATCCCACCCTGCTTTTCACGAACGCGGGGATGAACCAGTTCAAGGACATTTTCCTGGGACGGAGCACCCGCGACTTCGTGCGCGCGGTGGATTACCAGAAGTGCATCCGGGCCGGCGGAAAGCACAACGACCTGGAGGACGTGGGCAGATCGCCCATTCACCAGACTTTCTTCGAAATGCTGGGGAACTGGTCCTTCGGCGACTACTACAAGGAAGACGCCATAACCTGGGCCTGGGAGCTGCTGACCGAAGAATGGAGCCTTACCGCGGACCGGCTCTGGGCAACCGTATTCCGGGAGGACGACGAAGCCGAACTGCTCTGGCAGCGGCACACCGGCGTGCCCGCCGACCGCATACTCCGTTTCGACGAAAAGGACAACTTCTGGGAAATGGGGGAGACCGGTCCCTGCGGCCCCAACTCGGAAATCCACTACGACCTGGGGCCGGGAAGGTGCGATTGGGAATGCGATCCGGACCATGTCTGCGGGGTCAACGGAGACTGCACCCGGTACGTGGAGATCTGGAATCTGGTGTTCATCCAGTACGACCGGGGAACCGACGGTGCGTTGACGCCCCTGCCGTCTCGCCACGTGGACACGGGCATGGGCTTCGAGCGCATGCTCAGCATACTGCAGGGCGTGGATTCGAACTACGAGACCGACGTGTTCCAGCCGCTGATGAATCACATCGGCGAACTGTCGGAACAGCCTTACGCGGAGGGAGATACGGCCGTGGCCTACCGCGTGCTCGCCGATCACGTCCGGGCCCTTGCTTTCGCCATTGCCGACGGCGCCCTGCCCTCCAATGAAGGGCGCGGCTACGTCCTGCGCCGGATCCTGCGCCGCGCGGCGCGGTATGGCCGTACGCTCGGCCTGTCCGATCCCTTCCTCTACCAGCTCGTGCCGACGCTCACCGAAGAGATGGGCGAGGCCTACCCGGAACTCCGCACCGCGCAGGAAAAGGTGGAGAAGGTGGTCAGGTCCGAGGAGGAGGCCTTCGGCCGCACGCTCGACCACGGGCTTGAACTCTTCGCGGGCATGGTGGACCAGGCTGAGACGGAGGGACGGCGGGAGATCCGGGGCGAAGAGGCCTTCAAATTGTACGATACCTACGGCTTTCCCCTGGACCTGACGCAACTTATGGCTGAAGAGAAGGGCATGGCCGTGGCCCTGGCCGGGTTCGAGGCGGAAATGGCGGAGCAGCGGGAGAGGTCGAGGGTTTCAATAAGAGCTGTAGCCGGCAAACCGCGGGCCAGGATTAATCTCAGCGCTGGTACAAAGTTCCTCGGCTACGATACACTAACAGTGGATCGCACATCCATCGTTTCTTTTGCAGACGGGACTGTCGAACTTTCGAAAACGCCATTCTACGGCGAAGCGGGTGGACAGATTGGCGATACCGGCTGGCTGGAACTGGAGTCGGGAGACCGGATCGCCGTGCTAAATACCACCAGGGAAGGAAACAGCATCATCCACCACTGCGATCCAGACCGCGGTTCCGACCTGGCAGGAGGCATGACTGTTACCGCGCATGTCGACGCAGCGCGCAGGCAGTCCATCATGCGGAACCACACGGCGACCCACCTCCTGCACGCCGTGTTGCGGGAGACCCTGGGCGCACACGTGGAACAGCGGGGCTCCGTCGTAGGCCCCGACCGCCTGCGATTCGACTTCTCCCATTTCAGCGCCGTCACGCCCGACGAACTGAACGCCATCGAACGCAAGGTCAACGAACTCATCTGGGAGAATATCGGCGTCGAACCGTTCGAAACCGACCTGGAAGACGCCAGGAGCCAGGGCGCCATGGCGCTGTTTACGGAGAAATACGAGGACAGGGTGCGCGTGGTTCGCATCGGCGACGTGAGCCTGGAGCTGTGCGGCGGCACCCACCTCGGCGCCACCGGAGAGATCGGGTTGTTCCGGCTGGTCCGGGAGTCGGGCATCGCGACCGGCGTGCGGCGGGTGGAGGCCCTGACCGGCGCCGGCGCCTACGAAGCCGTCAAGCGAGACGAAGTACTCGTAGCGCGGACCGCGGAAGCCCTCAAGAGCGAGCCGGAGGACCTGTTGAAAAGGGCCGGCGACCTGACCGCGCGGATTCGCGACTTGGAACGGCACATCCGCGATCTGAGTACGGATTCCGCGCGGAATTGGATCGACGACCTGGTAAACGGGGCCGTGGATGCAGGCGGCGTCTCCGTGGCGGCGGGCCGCGTGGACAGTCCGGACATGGACACGCTGCGCGCCATGGGAGACACCTTGCGCGAACGCCTTTCCGGGGCCGCGGTGGGCGTACTCTTCGCCAGCTTCGATGACCGGCCCGTCTGCATTGTCGTGGTCACAGACGAAGCGATCTCGGGCAACAACCTCCACGCGGGCAAGCTTGCGCGGGACGTGGCCGCGGTCATTGGCGGCGGCGGAGGCGGGAAGGCCCACATGGCGCAGGCGGGTGGGAAGGACGCGTCCCGGATCGACGAGGCCGTGGCGCAGGCGCCCGGGATCATCGGGAAGCACCTGCAGGACGCCGGGCAATGATCGGCAAGGATTCATGCGCATTCTCATAACCGGGGTCCGCGGACAACTGGGTACGGATTTGCAACGTTCCCTTCCAGGACATGAACTCGTTCCCTGTACCCGCGACGAACTCGACGTCACCGAAAAACACCGGGTATACGGCCTGTTGAAGGACTGCCGACCCGACGCGGTGATCAATACCGCCGCGTACCACAGGGTTGACGAGTGCGAGTCCCATCCCGACGAGACCTTTGCCGTCAATGCCATCGGACCCTGGCACCTGGCCATGGCCTGCCGCATGTACGATGCGAAACTGGTGCATATCAGCACGAATTTCGTCTTCGACGGCAAGGCGGTTCGGCCGTACACGGAAGATGACCTGCCCCTGCCCTTGAACGTTTACGGCACGGCCAAACTGTCCGGCGAACACCTGGTGCGGTCGACTTGGGACCGCCATTTCATCATCCGGACCACGGGGCTGTTCGGCCGTTCCGGCGGGGGTGGAAAAGGGTACAATTTCGTCGAGGCCATGATCCGGGCGGGCATGGAACGGCGGGAGGTGGCCGTGGTAAGCGACCAGGTGATGGCGCCCACGGCGACGGCGGACCTGGCCCGGGTCCTGGCGGAACTCGTTACAACCGATGCCTACGGCACGTACCATGTAACCAGCAGCGGCGCGTGCTCCTACTTCGAGTTTGCCCGGACCATCTACCGGAAGACGGGGATCGACGCGGCGGTGAAACCCACGTCCACCGAGGCGTACGGCGCACCGGCTTCCCGGCCCCTGTACACGGTGCTCGACAACGGCCGGATCCGGTCCCTGGGCATCGCGGAGATGCCCGCCTGGGAGGACGCCCTGGACGGCTACCTGGCGCAACGGGCCGGCGGCGGTCCGGCAAGCGGCGCCGGCGGAACGGCTGGCATGAACCCATGATCATAACCCAGACTCCTTTGCGTATCAGTTTTGCCGGCGGGCTCACGGATTTCGCCGATTTCTACGACCGGGAAGACGGCCTGGTCGTCAGCGCGGCCATCGACAAGTACATCTTCGTCATCATAAACGAACGATTCGACGACCGGATCTACATCAACTATTCGAAGCGGGAGGCCGTCGATCATCCCGACGAGATCGAACACGATCTGATCCGGGAGGCCCTGCGGCTCACCGGCGTGACCAGGGGCGTGGAGATCACCACGCTGACGGACATCCCCTCCGAGGGATCGGGCCTGGGGTCCTCGAGCAGCATTACGGTGGGCCTGCTGAACGCCCTGCATACCTACTGCGGCAATCCGCAGCCCCCGGAGAAACTGGCGCGGGACGCCTGCGAGATCGAGATTGACCGATGCGGCCGGCCCATCGGGAGACAGGACCAGTACATCGCGGCATACGGCGGCCTGCGCGGGTTCACTTTCAGACCCGGCGGCGTGGAGGTGGAACGCCTCGGTCTCGCGGACGGCCACACGGAACGGCTGAGTGACAGCCTGATGCTGTTCTACACCAACAAGACGCGCAAGGCGGAAACGGTACTGCGCGAGCAGAAGGCGAACATGACCACCAAGTTCGCGCTGCTGAAAGAGATCAAGTCCGTGGCGCAAAGCGCGCGGGAAGCCCTCACCGCCGGCCGTATCGACCGCATGGGCGAGCTGCTGGACCAGGGGTGGACTTGGAAGAACCGGATGTCGGGACTCGTGAGCAACGCCGAGATCGACGCCATGTACCGGAAGGCCAGGGACGCCGGCGCCGCGGGCGGCAAGGTATGCGGCGCGGGCGGCGGCGGCTTCCTGCTCCTGTTCTGCCCTCCGCCGTCCCGGTCCCGGGTCCGCGAAGCGCTTTCCGATTACAGGGAACTGCCATTCAACCTGGAGCGGGACGGCACCAGGGTAATCTTCAACATGCGGAGGTAGGCATCGAATGATCCGCGAATACCTCGACTGGACGCGGGAGGTCTGATGATCCGCGAATACCTCGACTGGACGCGGGAGGTCTGCGGTCTTATCGAACCCCGCGAAGTGCAGGAACTCATCGACCTCCTGATGGACGCGCGGAAGAACGGGCGGGGGATCTTCGTCTTCGGAAACGGCGGCAGCGCGGCGACGGCCTCCCACTTCGCCGTAGACCTGGGCAAGGGCACGCTGCGCGGCACGAAGGACCAGCCCCGGTTCCGGGTCAACAGCCTGACGGACAACCTGCCCTACGTCACGGCGTGGGCCAACGACTTCGACTTCGACCTGGTCTTCGAGCAGCAACTGCGCAATCTCGGCGCACCCGGCGACGTGGTCATCGGCATCAGCGCGTCGGGAAACAGCCCCAACGTGGTTCAAGCCTTCAAATACGCCCGTTCGGCCGGGATGGTCACGGCCGCGATGACGGGATTCTCCGGCGGGAAGCTCAAGGACATGGCCGATCATTCGGTCCACGTCCCCGTGGACGACTACGGCATGGCGGAAAACATGCACATGATCATCGTCCACATCATCATCACGCAGACCACGGCCCGCGTAGCGAACGGCGAATGATCCTTCGTTCCTTTGCCAAGATCAACCTGAGTATCCACCTGCTCGGCAAGCGGCCCGACGGCTACCACGAGATCGTCACGCTGATGGAGACCGTGGACCTGGCCGATGACGTGGAGGTAACCGGGCAGGAAACCGGGACAGCCATCACGTGCTCCGACCCGGCCGTGCCGACGGACGGACGCAACCTGGCGCACAGGGCGGCCGATCTCGTGCGGGACCGGTACGGACTCGGTGACCGGGGGGTGCGCATTCACATCGAGAAGCGCATCCCGGTGGCGGCCGGTCTCGCCGGCGGAAGCGGCAATGCGGCCATGACGCTGCACGGGCTCAACGCGCTCTGGTCGCTGGATTTGCGGGAAGAAGAGTTGATGGACCTCGCCGCGGAGCTGGGATCCGATGTGCCGTTCTGTCTCTACGGCGGCATGGCGGTGGCGTCCGGGCGGGGGGAAAAGGTCGACTGGTTGGATGCGGCCGGATCGCGCCACTACGTACTGGTCTGCCCGCCCCTCGAGGTCACCGCCGGATGGGCCTATGGCCGTTCGAAATTGGAATTGACAAAAGACGGGTCCTGTATTAATTTAGTTTCTTCTGTCGTGCGGGCCGGGGATGTGGACAGACTGGCGCCCTGCCTGCATAACGACCTGGAACCGGCGGTCCGGGCGGCCTTCCCCGAAATCAACGGGGCAAGGGGCCTGCTGGCGGATGCCGGACTGAAGGGAATCTTGATGTCCGGCAGCGGCCCGGCGGTCTTCGGACTGACCCCCGGCCGGGCAGTGGCGGAACGGATAGCGGACGATCTGCGGGAACGGGTCGAACCGTCCTGGCGGGTCTTCGCGGTCTCCTCGAAATCCCGGCGGGAAGCCGGGGTCTGATCGAGCGGCAGGAGGGAGGACGGCGCATGGCGGTCGGTTTGAAGATTCTGAGTGGAAATTCAAACGCACCGCTTGCACAAGACATCTGCGAATATCTCGGCGTATCCCTGGGCAAGGCCGCCGTTTCGCGTTTCAGCGACGAAGAGATCCGGATACACATCAACGAGGACATCCGCGGGACCGACGTGTTCGTGGTCCAGTCGACCAATTCGCCGGCGGAGAACCTCCTCGAGTTGCTGTTGCTCCTGGACGCGGCAAAACGGGCTTCGGCGCGCAGGGCCACCGCGGTGATCCCTTATTACGGCTATGCCCGCCAGGACCGCAAGGCGGGCCCCCGGGTGCCCATTTCAGCCAAGGTCGTCGCGAACCTGATCGCCGCGGCCGGGGCGGACCGCGTACTGACGATGGACCTGCACGCGCCCCAGATCCAGGGATTCTTCGACATCCCCCTGGACCATCTGTATTCCGCGCCCGTGTTCACGCGCCGGCTCAGGGAACTCGGGACGTCGGAAGATCTGGTGATCGCTTCCCCGGACGCGGGGGGCATGGCCATGGCCCGGTCCTACGGCCGGCGGCTGAACTGCCCGCTGGCCCTGGTGGACAAGCGGCGGCCGAGGCCCAACGTGTCCGAGGTCGTCAACGTGATCGGCGAGGTGGAAGGCAAGAACGTGATCATCCGCGACGACATGATCGACACCGGGGGGAGCCTGACCGGAGCGGCGGAGGCCTTGAAAAAGAACGGCGCCGAGACGATTTACGCGGCGTGCACCCACGCGTTGCTTTCCGGGGACGCCGTGCAGAAGGTGGAGGATTCCGTGCTGGACTGCCTGATCGTCTCGGACACGATACGCCTGAGCGAGGACAGGCAGAGCGACAAACTGGAACAGCTTTCTGTCGCCTCCCTGTTCGGCGAGGCGATCAAGCGTATACACGAAGAGAAATCCGTCAGTTCGCTCTTCGAATCGTCGGATCAGACCTGAAACGGATCATCGGGCATTATTCCAACACGCGGGAACGGAACGAAACCGGCGCCGGACAGCCACTGAACACCGGGAATCGCACAGGAGAAGGTAATGAATCAAGTATCATTAAAGGCCCGTCAACGGACGGATACCGGAAAGCAGGTCGCCAAGACGCTTCGGCGCGACGGCAGTCTGCCCGCCGTGGTCTACGGCAGCGGAGAAGCTTCGACGCCGCTGGTCCTCGACTACCGCGAGTTCGAGGGATTCCTGAGGAAAACCAGGGGTGAAAGCGTCGTCATCAACCTGGAAATCGAGGGCATGGAGGACAAGAAGGCCCTCTTGCGGGATATACAGCGGGACTACCTCAGAAACCAGTTGCTGCACGCCGATTTCCAGCAGATCAGGATGAGCGACCGGATCACCACGGAGGTTTCGCTCGTGATGATCGGCGAACCGGTCGGCGTGACGCGGGACGGCGGGGTACTGGATCAGTCCCTGCGGGTGATCGAAATCAGTTGCGTCGCTTCCGAGATTCCCGAACACCTGGAAGTGGACATCGCCAACCTGAGCATGGGCGAAACGATCCACGTCAGCGATCTTTCCTTCGAAAATGTCGAAATCGAGACCGATGGAGAGGTCGCCGTGGTGTCCGTGCTCACGCCGATGGCCGAGGAGCCGGAGGAAGAGGAAGTCGACTTGGAGCAGGAGGAGCCGGAAATCATCGGCCAGGCCCGGGAAGACGGCGAGGAAGAGGACGGGAGCGAAGACGGGGCCGAAGACTAAGGCAGCCTGGATATGTGTCTGCATGCCGATGCCGGTCCCTTGCCGCCTGAAGAGCGGCCTGAAGGTTCATCCATGCATGCCTTCATCGGGCTCGGCAACCCGGGCGTGCGGTACGCGGGCACACGCCACAACACCGGTTTCGACGTGATCGACACCTGGCTGCGGCGTCTCGACCTCGAGCTTGCCCCGGCAGGCGAAGGGTTCCACGGCGCCGTCGCAACGGTCTCCGGCCTGCCCGTGGCACTGGTAAAGCCGGTGACCTTCATGAACCGCAGCGGTTACGCGGTCCGGGAGGCGGTGGGACATTACGAACTCGACGTCGATCGCGTCGTGGTCGTCTGCGATGACGTCAACCTGCCCTTCGGTACGCTGCGTCTCAGGGCGAAGGGCAGTCATGGCGGCCACCGGGGACTGGAATCCATCATCGACGCGCTGGGAACGGAGGGATTCGCCCGTCAGCGCATCGGAGTCGACCTCCCCCGGGACGCGGATACGCTCGTCGATTACGTGCTGGAGGAGTTCACCGAAGAAGAGACAACGGATCTGCCTATCGTCCTCGACCGGGCCTGCGACCAGCTGGAGTTGTTCGTAAGCGACGGCTGCGATGAGGCCGCGAGCAGGTATAACGGTCCGTCGTTCACGGAATGAAGGCAGTCCGGCCGAAAGTATCCGTATACAACCAGGAGGAATGCACGTGCGGTCCTATGAAACAGTAGTGATTCTCAATTCCAAGCTCGAAGAAGCGCCGCTCGAAGAGGAGATCTCCGCTATCGAGGGGCTCATTACGTCGAACCAGGGGGAGGTCGTCGACACGGAACGCTGGGGAAGCCGTAAACTCAGCTACGAGATCAACGATGCCCACCAGGGATTCTACACGTTGATCCGTTTCGACGGCGAACCGGACCTGGTCGACGTGCTGGACCGGTCGTTCAAGTTGAACGAACGCGTACTCCGCCACATGACGAAACGGGTCAAGAAGCATCCGGCCCACGTATACGAAAAGGCGGAACAGGCCGAAAAGGACACAGGAGCGGAAGCATGAATCAATCGAGAATGACCAGGGGGAGAAAGCAGAAGCGCATACCGGGCCGTATCAAGAACATCGACTACAAGGACCCGAAGCAGCTCCGGCGTTTCGTCACCGAACGGGGCAAGATCGTGCCCAGCCGCATCTCCGGGGCCAGCGCGTTATGCCAGCGGCGCCTGGCAAAGGCCGTCAAGCGGGCCCGCCATGTCGGCCTGCTGCCCTTCATCGAAGAAACCTACAAGTAGCCGAGGAGTCGGACGTGAAGCTCATATTGACCGAATCTGTGCAGAACCTCGGAAACATCGGTGAAATCGTCGACGTTTCCAACGGGTACGGCAGAAACTACCTGATGCTGACGAAAAAGGCCGTTCCGGCGACGCCCGGAAACCTGAAAATGCTTCAGGGCAAATTGAAGCAGCAACTGGCTCTGGAAGCCAAGACGATGGAACAGGCGTCCGAGCTCGCCAAGCTGCTTGAGGAAGTCTCCCTGACCGCCGTCGTGCAGGTCGGGGAAGAAGACCGCATGTTCGGCTCCGTCACCCAGCAGCATATCGCCGACCTGCTGAAGGAAAAAGGCTACGACATCGACCGGCGCAAGATCCACCTCGACGAGCCCATCAAGGCGCTGGGCATATACACCGTTCCCATTGCGCTGCATGCCCGGGTCGAGGCCGCCGTGAAGCTCTGGGTGGTCAAGGAATAGGGACGGACAGCACCCTGGATAGGCCTTGACGCGAAAGGCTTGACGCCAGCCGCCGGAATTCGTATATTGGACGCCCGTGGAGGTGGATGACGAATGGCGAAAAGAACGCAGTCGGAGCCCGGTTCATCCCGGTCGTCAGGACGGCGTCGCGCTACGGGAACCCAGACCCATGTTCCGCCGTTCAGGGGTTCCCATTATCGCCTCCTCGGTTTGGCACTCGGCGCAATCCTGCTGGGTTTTATCGCGCTGGCGTACGAATCGATCACACTGGCGCCGTTGTTGATGGTTTCCGGTTACTGTGTGGGCATACCCCTGGTGCTGACCTGGAGAGGCAGGACCGCAAGAACGGGTTCGGCCAACAGCCGGGAATCACGTCAACTGTAGTGTGGACATACGTACGGGCGATTAGCTCAGTTGGTTCAGAGCGCATGCCTTACAAGCATGAGGTCACTGGTTCGAATCCAGTATCGCCCATGCAGTATATCGGGGGCGTAGTTCAATCTGGTTAGAGCACTGCCCTGTCACGGCAGAAGTTGCGGGTTCGAGTCCCGTCGTCCCCGTTCTAAATTGACCGATAGCCCGCCTGACGCGCATGGTTCCGGCGGGCTATCTTGATTGTGCCGGAGTGGTGGAATTGGTAGACGCGAGGGACTCAAAATCCCTTGACCGCAAGGTCGTGTCGGTTCGAGTCCGACCTCCGGCATCCTCCCAAAAAAAGAAAGCAGGTTGAAACGATGTTCGATCCCGTCCAGGTAACCAGGGAACTGATCGCATTCAATTCGATCAGCGCCAACAGCAACGCCGCCGTTTCCGATTACCTTCAGGACCAACTCGACCGGTCGGGTTTCGAGGTCGAGCGCATCACGTACCAGGACGACAACGGCGTGGAGAAGGTCAACCTCGTCGGCCGCAAGGGCGAGGGGAAGGGCGGACTCGCGCTGCTGGGGCATTCGGATACCGTCCCGGTGGACGGTTGGGAAACGGACCCTTTTGCGGCGGAGATCCGGGATAACCGGATTTATGGCCGCGGAAGCTGCGACATGAAGGGCGCCCTGTCCACCATGCTGGCGGCGGGGGCGGCCTTTGATGCGTCGGAACTCTCCGCCCCGATCTATCTCGTGTTCACCGCCGACGAGGAAGTCGGGTGCTGGGGCGCGGCCGAAGTCAGCGAACGATCCGAACTCCTGGCCGGCAGCGGGCTGCGCTACGGGATCATCTGTGAGCCGACACGCATGGAGGTCGTACGGGCACACAAGGGCGCGGTTTTCATGCGGGCCAAGACGAAGGGCCGGGCGGCCCACAGCAGCACCGGCAGAGGCGTCAACGCCCATCATGCCATGATCCCCTTTCTCGTGGAGATGAAGGCCATCCATGACGAACTTCGATCGGATCCCAGGCATCTGAACGACGAGTTCGATCCGCCTTTCTCCGACTGGAACATCGGGGTCAACGACGGCGGCGTCGCCCTGAACATGACGGCGCCCAGCAGCGTATGCACGGTCTACTACCGGCCGATGCCCGGGCAGGACCAGGAAGCCCTCCTGGACCGCACTCGAAAAGCGGCCGAACGGAACGGCGTGGAATTGACGATCCAGAAGATCGGGGACCCCTTCAGCACGCCAGCGGACTCGGAGCTGGTCCGGACCGCGCTGCGGATCACCGGAACGGACAAGGCCCACACGGTTCCATACGGTACCGACGGACTGGTCTTCGGCAGGAAGATGGAACTGATCCTGCTCGGTCCCGGGGACATCCGCCAGGCCCACACGGTGGACGAATGGATGGACCTGGACCAGTTCGACCTGGCGATCGACGCGTACAAGGCGATGATCCGCGCGTTTTGTGTGTGATGGGAGGACACCAATTTGCAGATCGGCCTCGTCGGGCTGCCCGGTTCCGGGAAGACCACGTTGTTCAACGCGCTGGTCAGGGCCAATGCGGAGACCGGCGGTTACGCGGGGCAGAACACGGCAAACCGGGGGACGATCCGGGTCCCAGACCCGCGTTTGGAACGCCTCTCTAACCTGTTCAATCCACGCAAGACCACTTTCGCCACCGTTGAATACCTCGATATAGGCGGCATTACGGCCGGATCGGGACGGCAGGAGGAACAGCAAGGCGCCGGAGGACTCGCCGACCTGCGGACCATGGACGTGCTCGTGCACGTTCTGCGCTGTTTTCCGGACCTGGCCGGTACCTCCGGTACACCGGGCAAGGATTTCGAGACGGTGGAACTGGAGCTCGCCATCGCCGATCTCGAGGTCATCGAACGCCGGCTGACCCGCCTTTCCAAGGAGGCCCGGTCCACGAAGCAACCCGACCTGGTGCGGGAATGGGAACTGCTCGAACAGTGCAGGGAGGAGATCGAGGGCGGCGGGGTCATCCGGAATCTCGAGTTTTCGCCTGAGGACGAGAAGAGATTGCGCGGCTACCGGTTCCTCTCGCAGAAGCCGGTGCTTCTCGTGCTGAATATCCCCGAGGAAGAAATCGGCTCGGAAGCGGGCAGACTGGAAGAGTTGGGGAAATTCGCAGAAGAGCTGGATACGCTGGCGCTTTGTGCGAAGGTCGAAATGGAAATCGCCCAGCTCGACGATGAGGACGCCCGCGGCTTCCTGGACGAACTGGACATCGAGGAATCGGCCCTGAGCCGCATGATCGCCGCCTCGTACCGGTTGCTTAACCTGATCTCCTTCTTTACCGTGGGCCAAAACGAGGTGAAGGCCTGGACCGTCACACGGGGCGTTACGGCGCCCGTGGCGGCCGGGACGGTGCACTCCGACATGGAACGGGGATTCATCCGGGCCGAGACGCTGGACTGGCAGGCGATGCTCGATCTCGGCGGATGGCAGGCCGCGAAAGAGCAAGGCGCGTTGCGCGTGGAAGGCAAGCAATACGTCGTCATGGACGGAGACGTGATCAACGTGCGCTTCAGCGTCTGACCGCGCCATCCTGGTCTGACAGCGCGGACCTAAGCGCCGTCCAAGTTTTTCAAAGCTGTCCGAAAGGTTTACGATTTCACTTGTCAATCCGTACGCAAGGTCGATATCATAGATAACCCGACCGGCCCGGGACGACCGGGGCTTTAGTCCACCACCTGAAAATGGATCGAAGATGATGAAAACCCACAACCGCCTCATGACCGCGCTGATCCTGACCGGAGCCCTGTCGTGGGCTTCGCAGGCCGGCGCTCAGCTCAGCACCAACGCCGGCTTCAATCCGGAACCGCTCAGCCTCGTGGATTTCAAGAAGGCGTTCAACGGCGATACGGGAAAGGTCCGCCTCGTCGTGATGTTCTCTCCTACCTGAGGCCACTGCATAAGCGGCGCCGGGGCGGTGCAGCAAGAGATACTGAAGAAGTTTCCCTCCGATGACCTCCGGGTCTACGTGGTCTGGCAGCGGATACTCAGGAACGATGCGGTCAATGCGGCTCAGGCCGCGGCGGAGCAGGTGTTCAGCGACAAGCGGGTAAGCCAGATGTGGGACCCCGCGAACGCGCTGGGGTTCTGGTACAAGCAGTCGGGGGACCTGGAACACAAGGACCCCATGGTCTGGGACGCCTATTTCCTCTACGGCGCGGATGCCGAGTGGAAGGACGCGCCTACCGGGCTGATCGACGCCGGTTACACGGTGTGGAATATGAAAGACAGGCTCCTGAAGTCGGTGGCATCGACGATGGAGACCGTAGACTGATCTCCCGGTAGCGGGAATCAGGGTACAACTACAGCACGAAGGAAGATCAATTTGACGGGGCGGTTCGTCGGCATGGACCGCCCCTCTTTTTTATCAGGATGCGGTCCGCCAGCTGCTAGAACCGGCAGGTCCGAAAGCTGCGGTCCGGTCCAGAAGGCCCGATCATCCCTCCAGGCTGAGGAGGAAGGGTTCCTCGAAGGCCTGTACCAGCCACTGCATGAAGCGGGCGCCGTCTGCGCCGTCAATGAGCCGGTGATCGTAGGAGATCATCAGCGGCAACATGAGACGCGGCTGGAACGTCCCGTCTACGTAAACCTGTTCCATGCGGCTGCGGGCGAGGCCCAGGATGGCCACGTCCGGCGCGTTCACGATCGGCGCGAAGAAGGTTCCGCCGAACCCGCCCAGGTTCGAGATCGTGAAGGTACCCCCCTGCATATCGTCCGGTGAGAGCTTCCTGTCCCGCGCCTTTGCGGCGACCTCGGACAGTTCTATCGAAAGCTCGATCATGTTCTTCCGGTCCACGTCCCGGATGACCGGCACGACCAGGCCGCGGTCCGTATCCACCGCCACGCCCACGTGGTAGTACTTCTTGTGGATGATCTCGTGCCGGGCCATGTCGACGCTGGCGTTGAACAGGGGAAAACGCTTGAGCGCAGCGGCCACGATCTTCAGGGCGATGGCCGTCATGGTCAGCTTGCCGCCGGCGGCTTCGGCCGCGGGACCGAACTGCTTGCGCAGGGCCTCCATGTCGGTGACGTCGGCCTTGTCGCCGTAAGTGACGTGGGGGATGTTCGTCCAGGCGGCGGACAGGTGCTCCGCGGCGGCCCGGCGCAGGCTACTCATCGGCTCGGTTTCCACCGGGCCCCATTTTGAGAAGTCCGGCAGCGAAGCCGGAGCGGATGGCCTGGGACCGGCAGCGGCGCCCTGGCCGGCGCTCAACTGCCTGGAATGGGCCTTGACATCTTCGACGGAAATCCGTCCTCCGAGACCTCTTCCGGGCACCTGGGCGATATCGAGCCCGATCTCCCGGGCGAAGCGGCGTACGGAAGGCGCGGCAGGCACGGGCGCCCCTGAAGTGGCCGCTGGAACGACCGGGGCAGTCGGCGGAGGCGGCGCAGCGGTTTCCTCCGCGGGACCAGTGGCCGCGGCAGGTGGCGCGCTCGTCGCAGGCGGCGCCTGTGGGGCTGAATCCGTGGCCCCGCCAGCGTCCGCCTCGGCGGCAGGCTTCTCGTCCTTCGACTCCGAAACTTCGGCAGGCGCCTCGGTCTCCGCCTCTCCGTCCGCTTCGGCAGGGGTCTCGCCGGCTTCCGCGCCCTCCCCCACCCCTTCTTCATACATCAGGACAGGAGCGCCTACCTCGGCCGTCGCACCGTTCTCCACGAGGATTTCCGTCACCACCCCGCTGAATCCCGACGGCACCTCGAGGTTGGCCTTGTCGGTCTCGATCTCCAGGACGGGCTGGTTTTCTTCGACTTGATCCCCGACGGCCACCAGGATACCCACCACGGTGCCCGCGTCGACGTTCTCACCCAGCGCCGGAAGATTGAAAGGCGTCGCCATAGGTCTTGCGTCTCCCTGTCATTAGCATGAGCGGATTCGGCTTGTCGGCGTCGATTTCCAGTTCGTCCATCGCCTGCTTCAGCGTGTCACAGCATGAGCGGATTCGGCTTGTCGGCGTCGATTTCCAGTTCGTCCATCGCCTGCTTCAGCGTGTCACAGCATGAGCGGATTCGGCTTGTCGGCGTCGATTTCCAGTTCGTCCATCGCCTGCTTCAGCCTTGCGGCGGGTAGTTTGCCGTCCCGCATCAGGCCGTAGAGCGCGGACAGCGCGATGTAACGGGCATCCACTTCGAAGAAATCCCGCAGAGCGGCACGGCCGTCGCTGCGTCCGAATCCATCGGCGCCCAGGGTGATCAAATGACCCGGGAACCAGGCGGATACCGTGTCCGGCAGCGCTTTCACGTAGTCGCAGGCCGCCACGTAAGGACCCGGAATATCGGCCACGCACGAAGTCACATAAGGTACGCGGGGCGTTTCTTCGGGATGCAGTATGTTCCACCGCTCCACGTCCACCGCCTCGTTGTGCAGCGCCTTGTAGCTGGTGATGCTCCAGACGTCCGCGGTGACACCGTACTGTTCTTCCAGGATCCGGCCGGCTTTGAGCACCTCGTTCAGGATGGCGCCGCTGCCGAAGAGCTGGACCCGGAGCTCGCCGTTTTTCTTCTCCGATTCGCGGAACCGGTACATCCCCTTGAGGATGCCCTCCCGGGTTGCCTCTGGATCGCCGGGCATGGGGGGCATGGCGTAGTTCTCGTTGTGCACGGTCAGGTAGTAGAACACGTCTTCCTGTTCTTCGTACATGCGCCGGATGCCTTCTTCGATGATCACCGCCAGTTCGTATCCGTAGGCGGGGTCGTAGGCCAGCAGGTTCGGCACCGGGTAGGCCAGCAGGTGGCTGTTGCCGTCCTGGTGCTGGAGTCCTTCGCCCGCCAGCGTGGTGCGTCCCGACGTGGCGCCGACGAGGAAGCCCTTGCAGCGCATGTCGCCCGCGGACCAGACCAGGTCGCCGACGCGCTGCAGGCCGAACATGGAGTAGTAGATGAAGAAGGGGATGGTGTTGATGTCGTAGGTGGCGTAGGCCGTGCCGGCGGCGATAAAGGACGACATGGCGCCCGCTTCCGAAATGCCTTCTTCCAGCAACTGGCCGTCTTTCGACTCGCGGTAGTACAGGAGCGTTTCGCTGTCCACCGGGTCGTAGAGCTGCCCCACCGGGGAATAGATGCCGGACTGCCGGAACAGGGCCTCCATGCCGAAGGTCCGGGCCTCGTCGGGCACGATGGGAACGACGAGGTTGCCGATCTCCTTGTCCCGCATCAGGTCCGACAGGATGTTGACGAAGGCCATGGTCGTCGACACCTGCCTGTCCGTCCCTTCGTAGTACTTGCTGTACTTGTCCTGCTTCGGCGCGTGCAGCGGCGTGAAGGTCGTCCGCCGGGAGGGCACGTAGCCTCCCAATGCCCTGCGCCGCTCGTGGAGGTACTGGATCTCCTCGCTGTCCTCGGGCGGCTTGTAGAAGGGTACTTCGGCCACGTCTTCATCGGAAATCGGGATCCGGAAGCGGTCCCGGAAGGCCAGCAGGTCGCTGTCCTCCATCTTCTTGATCTGGTGGGTGCTGTTGGCGCCCTGCCCGCTGTCGCCCAGTCCGTAACCCTTGATCGTCTTCATCAGGATGACCGTCGGCGAACCCTCGTTCTCCACGGCCGCCTTGTAGGCATGGTAGACCTTGAGCGGATCGTGTCCGCCCCGCCGCAGGTGCTGCAGCTGGGAATCGGACAGGTGTTCCACCATCTTCTTCAGATCGGGATGTACGCCGAAGAACCTGTCCCGGATGTATTCGCCAGTTGCCATGCTGTACTTCTGGTACTGGCCGTCCACCGTCTCGTGCATGCGGTTCACGAGGAGTCCGTCGCCGTCCTTCTCCAGCAGGGGGTCCCAGTCACTGCCCCAGATGCACTTGATCACGTTCCATCCCGCGCCCCGGAAGATGGCTTCCAGTTCCTGGATGATCTTGTGGTTGCCCCGGACCGGGCCGTCGAGGCGCTGCAGGTTGCAGTTGACCACGAAGATGAGGTTGTCGAGCATCTCCACGACCGGCACCGTGATGGCACCGAGGGACTCGGGTTCGTCCATCTCTCCGTCGCCCATCATGACCCATACCTTGGAATCGCTCGGTTTCTTGATCCCCCGGTTCTCCAGGTATTTCATGAAACGAGCCTGGTAGATGCCGGTGATGGCGCCGAGCCCCATCGATACCGTGGGGAATTCCCAGAAATCCGGCATGAGCCAGGGGTGGGGATAGGACGGGAGCCCGGGCGGATTCACCTCGTGGCGGAAGTTCTTCAGCTGCTCTTCGGAGATGCGGCCTTCCAGGTAGGCCCGCGCGTAGATGCCGGGCGCGGCGTGTCCCTGGACGAAGAGGAGGTCGCCCTCGTGGCTTCCGTTGCGGTTGCGGAAGAAGTGGTTGAAGCCCACCTCGTAGAGCGTCGCGGACGACGCGTAGGTGGATATGTGCCCGCCTATGGAGGCGTCGGCCCGGTTGGCGCGGACCACCATGGCGAGCGCATTCCAGCGCACGATGTTCTTGATGCGTCGTTCCAGGTCCCGGTCGCCGGGATAGGGTTCCTGCAGTTCTACGGGTATGGTGTTGACGTAGGGCGTGTTGGCGGAGAAGGGCAGGCGTACGCCGGACTCGGCGGCGCGGGACTCCAGCGCCGCGAGAATGCGGCGGGTCCGCTCGGGGTCGCCCTGCGAGATGACGTACTCAATCGATTCGAGCCATTCGTGAAGTTCCAGCGATGCTACATCGGGTTCCACGTCCGTTGTCATCAAGCTTCCCCGGGGTGTGCTGCGCGTCGGCATTCAGCCCTTGATCCATTCGAAAACATCGACACAAAATAGGGACGTGGCACCCCTTCTGTCAATCATTATATTGATTTGCGAACGCGTCCCGGGCACCTTCAGGAAACGCGTCCGGGACACCCCTGGAGGGGCGCTCGGGACACCCCAGGAGCGACGCCCGGTGACGCCCCTGGAGGGGTCGCCCGGACCCCCTGGAGCAGTGCCCGGGTAGTGATGCGCGACACACGGCGGAAACCGTATCTTCGATCAAGGAGGTTGGCATGAAAAGCGACGGCCGGCATGGCTGGCACGGCATATTCACCATACCCCAGACGCCTTTTACCGACGACGGCGCGCTGGACGAGGAGGGGCTGCGCAGACAGATCGATTTCTGCGTGGACGTGGGCTCCCACGGCATCGTCTATCCCGTCATGGTCAGCGAGTTCTGGCTGCTCTCGGACGACGAGCGAAAACGGGTTGTGGCCGTGGCCGTGGAGCAGGCCGACGGTCGCATTCCGATGATTGCGGGGGTGGCGGGGGTGAGTACCGAGGTCGCCGTGATGTTCAGCCGCCATGCGCGCGAGGCCGGCGCCGACGGAGCGATCGCCCTGCCGCCCTACGTGCTCAAGCCCGGCCTGGGCGGCCTGGTGGACTACTACCGGCGGGTCGCCGAGGCCGTGGGGAACCCCGTGTTCATCCAGAACTTCGATCCACCCCTCGGATCCAGCCTCTCACCGGGGTTCATCCGGGAGTTGCTGCTGGACATTCCGCACGTGAAGTACATCAAGGAGGAGATGATGCCCTGCGGCCATTCGGTGACGGCCCTGATGGATACCTGCGGCGACGAGCTGCACGGCGTGTTCACCGGCTTCGGGGGGCGCTGGTTCATCGACGAACTGAACCGGGGCGTGAGCGGAACCATGCCCGCTGCCGAGTTCACCGACGTGCTGGTCCGTCTCTACGAACGCTACCGGTCGGGTGACGTGGAAGGCGCGCGGGAGATCCACAACCGGCTGCTGCCCCTCATCAACATCGAAAGCCTCCACGGCGTGATCTTCTGCAAGGAGATCCTGAAGCGGCGCGGCCTGATCGGGTCGACGTACACGCGGGCGCCGGGGAAGCTGGACCGGCACGACCTCGCCGAGATCGACCGCCTCATCCGCGACGTGGAAGAGTTGTATATACGGTGAATTGTATATACGGTGAACGGTATCCCGTCGGTCTACGTCCATTCATGAAGGGAATGCCCCTGCCCCGGGAACCAGATCCAGTCCACGAGGAACCCGAGAAAAACCCCCGTACTGTATCCCACGAGCACGCCCCAGGCAAAGGGCTGGGCCCGGCGGTACACGGTCACCCCGCCGATCCGCATCAACAGCATCTTGATCAGCCAGGCCAGGAACAGCGAGAACATGAGCAGACGGGTCACGTCGGCGAAGGCCACGGTGAACCCCACCGGCGCCAGGGGCCAGCCGGGAAACCGGTAGGACAGGGCCGTCATGACGAGCATGGCGACGCCGCCCAGGGCCATGAAGAGGAACTCGGGCGGCTGCAGCTGGTCAGCATTCCGTATCCACCGTACGATGTCGTCGTAGTACGACTCGTTGATTTTGCCGCCGAAGGCGTCGCGTTCGCCGAAGTTGTACGCGCCAACGGTCGTATTCCCGATGTAGATCGTGTACAGGACGGACGTCAGCATGCTGATCACGAAGGTAACGGTCATGAGGGCGAGGATCCCCCGCTTGTCCTGCTGCAGGTCGGACATCACTTTGTCCGACTGGGCGATGGTGCCGATGCCGATGCCCCGCCAGTTCCGGGCGTAGGCGGACCCCAGGCCGAGGGTGGTCAGGCTCTGGGGGTCGATGTTCCCCGATCCCATGGTCAGGATGGTGAAGTGGTGGGCATTGACCGGCAGGTCTAGGAAGGCCAGGCCCGTCTGGGCGATGATCCGCGCGGTACCCAGGTACAGGACGAAGAGGAAGAACAGATATACGGGCACCACTTGCCACGAAAGGCCCGAACCCACAAGCCAGGCCACCAGGTACACCACGCTGCCCGCCAGTCCGAGCACGGCCACGCGGTAGGACATGAGCTCCGTGGGCGGCTGCCCGCCGCCGCGCACGGCTCGCCGGAAGACATCGGCGATCTGCTCGCGGGCCGTCCACAGGTGCCAGATGACGAATACGATGAACCCGCCGAAGAACTGGGCTTTCACCACGGCGTTCACGCCCACCGGGCTGCCGGAATACTGGAGTCCGACGCGATCGAGCAGGCCGCCTTCCAATACGCCGCAAAGGGCGAAGAACCACAGGCTGAAGGTGATCTCCAGCGGTGCCAGGAAGGCGAAGCAAAGGGCATAGATATTCACACTGATCCTGATGGCAGTGAAGCCCTCCAGGAAGTTAAGGTTGGTGTGGTAGAGCGCCCCGATGGGTATGGGCGAAATGGCGCCCCAGAACGCGGCGATGTTCCAGATCATCAGGGCCAGCGTGACGCCGAAGCCCACCTGGAACATGCGGTCGTAGACAAAGCCGGGAAAGGTTCGTTCCGTCCGTTCGTCGTGGCGGATCAGGTCGACGGCCATCCGGACGAGCGGAAAGGTCAGTCTTTCGTGGGCAACCCAAGTCCTCCGCATGATAGTGGACATGCAGGCGCCCATGAAGAAGAGCATCACGAAGAAGGTCAGCCACCAGAAGAGGGGCGGGAGCCAGGGTCCCCAGATGACGTCGCCGGCCCCTTCAGGAATCCCTTCGTAGAACCACACCAGCGTGTTGCCCTGGCCGCTCACCAGCAGCCAGTCGGGCAGGTACTGGAAAAAGGTGGTGGCCCACTGGTTCTCCGGCCGGGCGAAGTAGTGTGGTGTCGCGATGACCCCCATGAGGTAGGCGACCATGACCTTGCCGGGCACGAGGGAGGAAACGAACATCATCACGAAGACCAGAGCCAGTTCATTTCCGTTCAGCACCCAGGACGGCCTCCAGGTTCGCAGGGCCGGGTTGACGATGAAGAGCAGGAAGAAGAAGGGAATCAGGACCGAGATCGGCAGGTGGCCCACCGTCATGCGGGAGGACTGCAGGATGAAGGAGCCGAAGGGCACCCAGATGTTGATCAGGACGGCGAGCGCCAGGCCCAGGATGACGGCGCGGCGGGATATGCCGGTTGATCGCAGGATGCCGGGCCGTGGTATACCAATTCGTGGTTTGGTTGCCATAGTCTGGTACGCCGAGGCGATAACGATTCCTTGAAAGTCGGGTCTTCATTCAGGAATCAGACTGAAACAAAGATCATCCCAAGCACAAAGTCTGTAATCGTAACATCAGGTGGGAGGGAAGAGCAAATAACGAGGCAGTTCGCTACGGGGGTTCACTGTTTGAAGTTGGACTTCTTACCTTTTGAGAACTGCCGTTCCACCCCTGTCATCCGCATTCGGTAATCCAGCATTTGACGGCTTACTCCATAGTCTGTGCATGCCAATTCCTTAGAATAGCGTCTCTTCCGTATTGATACCAAGGCATCCCTAGGCAGCAACAAAGCACCGGCCAGCCAATTAGCTTCGTCTTCAGCTTCCTTGTTATACCCGCGCAAGGCCAAGTCTTCCTGACCAGCAAAAAACAGGGTGCTTGATTCATGGCCCAGTAGCAGATGTGCCAGTTCGTGCATCACGTCGCTCGAATAACGCCCTCCATGATGGTTTGGATTAACTATGATGGCATCCTTGCCAGCCGACGATACGGTTATTGCGGACCATGACTCTGGATCATGATGCAATAACTGTCTGGTGTCATCAGGTGAAAGACCGAGTTCCGTTACCTGTAAAACACGCACCTCCAAAAAGGATGCGAGTTCTTCAGCTGGCAGAGGTGCACTGGAAGCAATGCCCAGTTCAATACGCAAGGAACGAGACATTTCCTCACATCGTGCCTTAAAACCCCTCTCCATCCGATTCCCTCACCTCTTCTGGGGCGTCATGCAAGATCATCTGTGCCTTCAATATTGCATTTGCCAAGGCCTTCGCAGTCTGTGGATCAATCTCCCGGTGGGCTTTCAGGTGGGCAACCGCTACATGGGTAGGCCCTGATTCTAACTGTTTGGGTCTTACATCCAGCAGATTGGCCGGATCTAGACCGAGCCATCGACACAACTTACCGAACGTTTGCAGATCGGGCATTTTACCTGACTCGATGCGAGAAAGCGTTGGCGCACTGGTTCCGATCTCGCTCGCCACGGTTCGAAGCCCTCGAGAACCTCGCTTTTCACGGACTATGGTTCCCAAGTTCTTTAGCGTTACCTTTGCCAAAACAGCCTCCTGTTTCATCATTGAAACATTATCTTGACAATGTAACAGAGGATGTATTATATAGTCTATAGGTTGTCATAGTCGACCTGTCAGGTTTGGGAACAGTCAAATGATAATAAATCTCAATCCCGGGGTCAATTGCGGTTTCTCAAAAGTCAATCATGTTGTTTGGTGACAAAGATGGATAATCCAACAAGCAAAGCCGACGTCTTCAGTATTCTGAGTGTTGATGGAGGCGGGACCAGGGGAGTGTACGCCGCTCAAATACTCGCCAGAGTTGAAGATTCTCTTGAGTCAGAGATCAGAGATTGCTTCGACCTGCTCGCTGGTACAAGCACAGGATCCATCATCACAGGGGCTGCAGCCGCCGGAATACCGATGAAGCAGGTGGTTAGTTTATTTGAGGAGGAATCTCCATTAATCTTTGGGAAAGCAAAGTTTCCTTCTCGCGTGTCATTTTATTGGCGTAGCAGGTATTCAAGTGAATCCCTCGAAAAATCGCTGGCGAAACACATTCCGGATATTGTCCTCCGAGATGTAAATACTCCTTTGATAATTACCAGTGCTGATATTGCCACTGGTGGGGTACACGTGTTTAAGTCCAGGTATTTGATGGACCTCGGTGAGCCATACGAGAGGGACGGGAACGTGCCGCTCAGGGATGCGATTCTTGCCTCCTGCGCTGCACCAACGTATTTCGACCCCAGATTGATGGGTCCGTATATCCTGGCGGACGGCGGACTTTGGGCCAACAATCCGTCGATTATCGCTTTGTCTGAGGCCCTGTCTAAGTTCAACAAGGGGGTGGAAAATGTATATACGCTTTCTTTAGGAACCGGCTACACAGCAGAAATCTATGCCAGTCAGAAATCTTGGGGACTTCTAACTGGTTGGGGAGCTTCCAAGTTAGTGTCCTACATTCTGTCGCTACAGTCCCAGGCTTCCACCAATATAGCGAAACTGATCTTGAATGAAAGGTACTTGCGGCTAGACACGGAAATCGACACTTGGGAGTTGGACGACACCGTACATCTTGCAAACTTGAAGGCCCTTGCCGATAGGGATTTCACATACCAATCTAAAGCGATTTTGAAACACATAAGGAGAGGCATAAAATGAAACTGGTAGATGAATTCAACGAGTTCCTTTCCAACCACGTGAACATCAATCAGTCTCGGTTGGACGACTTGAATGACCACGTGTCGGCAGTGACAACGCATTTGAGCCGGCACCTAGATCTCTTCGAGAAGGTCGAAAGCCAAGGTTCCTACGCTTTGAGAACTATAATCAAGCCGATAGGAATTAGGGAATACGACGCAGATATCCTGCTCTTTATGAAGTACCAGCCGGACATGAAGCCGCCCGACTACATTGACGGTGTTTACAAATGTCTCCAGCAGCATGGGTTGTACAGAGACATGGTGAAAAGAAAAACTCGGTGTGTAATGGTCGACTATGCCGGGGACTTCCACTTAGACATAGTTCCGTGCATCGAATACAACGGCCAACGCTATATATGCAACAACAAAACCAACCAGTTCGAAGTTACGGACGGAACCGGCTATCGGGACTGGTTCAACGAGAAGACTCAAATCACTAATGGCCATCTCAAGAGGGTCACCAGGTTACTGAAATATATGAGGGACCACAAAGGCAACTTCACGGCCCCGTCGATCCTACTTACTACACTCATCGGGATATCCGTACAGGACAACGAGGGCAGCGACAGTTTCAAGACCGTCCCAGACACTTTGATGATAGTCTGCAACCGCATAAGTGCTTTCTTGCAGGCCAACCCTTCCATGCCGGAGATTCGCAACCCGGTACTGCCCCATGAGACCTTCACACGTCACTGGAACCAGAGCAAGTACCAGAACTTCAGGGAAAAGTTCATGATTTACACCCTACAGGTAAACGACGCATTCGAAGAGAAGGATTTGTGGAAAAGCATAAAAAAGTGGCAAAAGCTGTTTGGTGAAGAATTCGGTAAGTCCAAGACTCCTAACACAATCGTTTCCTCCAAACCTGCAATGACTGCAGCAGTCGTAACACCGAGGAAGCCATATTCGAGATGATCCTACGAGACACCGATATAAAATGGATGGCGTCTAACTTCCCCGAACTTTCTTACCTGCCCGCAGACCGGTGTATAGTCGGCAGTCTTCACTTTTGCGCTGCATTTGACAGGGAGACCGGCGAGTTGAAGTTGGGGGATACCGAGGATCATCGGGCAATCAGCACGTTCCTTTGCGACAAGTTCGAGGTCCGTTACAACCTGGATTGTGCCCAACGAAATGGATGGCCTAAGGTCTATGAGATCGGTGGACGGCGAGTCGATATTGCGGAGCAGAACCATTGCAATTTGATCGACCTGCATTTCTTTGCAGATGGAGCTTGCTGCCTGAGCCTCAGATTTTCGGGTGAGAGGAATCTGACCCTGAAACGGTTTACAAACGAACTGGTGGTACCTTTCTTCTACCGATTGGCTTACACTGATCGTTATGGATTGACCGCAGCAAGAAACAACTTATGGGGAGAGTACTCCCATGGAGACGCAGGTATTCGTGAGTACGTAGAAGAACTACGAAGTATAGCAAGCAAAGAACCTCATAGGAACGACCCCTGCCCATGCGGGAGTGGATCAAAATACAAACAATGTCATCTTGACGAGGTGGAGGAACTAAAAAGGAACTATACGGATAACTAACAACCCCTAATGACACAATACGGGCTTAGTAGTTTTGGATCCTCCACACCGCGATGGCCCGCTGTGTCTGTTTATTTCGCGCTGAATGTGCGCGAACTCGCGAGCAAGTATCCATCCACATCTCGCTCCCACTTCAATCCTCCAGTTTGTCCTCTAACTCCCTGAGCTTAGTGTTCTGAAAGGTGATCCATCACGGCGACCAGGGATCGCAGTGAACCTAGATGGCATTTAGCAAGCGATGCAATCTGGCTAGAGTACAACTACCAGTGGGTTCGGTCGATGACTGCTAAGAAACCGTCCTGTTCGAGAGCTTTTATAAACCATTCTGGAATGCAAACTGTTTGATCGAAGGTGTTTTGCCACGAAGGTCGAGGCTCTCCCTGTTCTAACACATCGCGGGTTTCGGCGATATCCAGCGGTGTCACTCTTCCCTCGGACACCTCTCAACCATAAACTACGACAATAGTTAAAGAGCAGTCTGAATCAGAAACTGTCCACAAAGCGGGTAATATCAATCATTAGCAGGTGTTTTTTTATGCTATGATTTCGCTTGTTTTTAGTCAGTTATAATCATAGTATTTTGATTGGTAATCCAAACGTTTAGGAGGAGTTGAAGTGCACGAATTTAATGAGGAACAACCACTCAGAGTCGCTACCGTGCGTGATCTGGTCGCAAGGTGGGTCAAATCACGTTCAGTTGCGGTAAATTTAGGATTGCCGGAATGGGATGACCGCCTAAACCGATGGCGTGTCCCGTTGGTCTCGGAACAAAGTGGATCCGAACCCATTGGTGAGGTGCAAGTCAGTTCTAGCGGGGATATCGCAGGAAGTACCGATCTTAATCTTTGTTTGCAGAGAGAGCGTCTATCTACATCAACAAAGCCCCAGACATATTCGAGATACAAGGGTGTATCGTTCACACCGGTTCCTTCAAAGATTGTATTGGGCGACGCTCGTACAGTCTTAGTTGATTTTCCGCCAAACACCGCACAACTGGTGTTTACTTCGCCTCCCTACTTTAATGCAAAACCTGAATCACACGAAAGTTTAAACTACGAACATTACCTTGATTTTCTCAGAGATGTCTTTAAAAAATGCCACGCCATCTTGTCTGAAGGAAGGTTCTTGGTCGTAAACACCAGTCCCGTGCTTATGAGACGAACGTCAAGGGCGTCTTCAAGCAAACGGCTTCCAATCCCTTATGATCTCCATCCAATCTTAAAAAAAATCGGTTTTGATTTTATCGATGATATTATCTGGGAGAAACCTGAAGGGGCAGGTTGGAACTTGGGACGGGGGCGTCGATTTGCAGCAGACAGACAACCTCTTCAATATAAGGCAGTTAGTGTTACGGAAAACGTAATGGTCTACAGGAAGAAGACAGACAAGCTGATTGACTGGAACATAAGAAACCACCCGTTTCCAGAGGCCGTAAAATCTTCAAGGATTGAGGATGGATATGAACGGACAAATGTTTGGAAATTGCATCCCGCGTCTCATAAACAACATCCTGCCGTGTTTCCAGATGCACTGGCGGAACGAGTTATACGGTATTATTCTTTCAAAGGAGATTTGATCTTGGATCCCTTTGCTGGAACAGGTACAACGGGGCGCGTTGCTGGAGAATTAGGGCGCCGTTTCCTGATGATCGAAAACTCGTCTAAGTATTTTGAAATTCAGGCCAGTGATTCCACTCTGATGCGATTTAAGCCTGATGTATATGACTTTCAATATGACGGTGTGTCGCCTGAATGAATAACAAACTCCCGGCCAATCAAATCCAGATATTCGACCCATTTGCGCCAGAAGGTATCAGGGAAGCAGTCGCAAGGATTCTTGAGGGTCATAACTATCGGTTGTTTTTTGAGGATGTTACTAAGCGTCGTCTGATAGCCGCATATCGAGAGTTAGCTAAGTTTAAAATGGACGACCAGAATGATGATGAAAAATGGAAGGAAGCTATAATCGAAGAGATTACACGCGGGGATGACAAAAACTCGGACAAAAATCTGAAATTCTGGTTATTGGGGTTGACAAAAAAAACTGCTCAGAATCTTGGTGTGAAAAAAGCGGAATATCCACAGTTATTCGATAGAATGATTCATGAAATCCAGTCTCAAAGCTCATATTTGGGAGTCAGAGACAGCGCCTTGCTAGTCTGGGCGGGAGCTGCTACCCTGACAGTGCGGGGTTCACAGAAGGCGAGAGTGGGAAAACTACTAGAAAAAGGTGTCGTTAGAGCAGCCTTGACCATAGTTGGACTAAGCGAGTCCAACGGGGATTTTGTTTTAAACATAATGCCTGACCAAGAAGTAGACAGAGAAACCGATGCGGAGGTAAGGACTAGACGAGGTACCGTTCGAATTGACGTTGCGATGATTGGCGAGGGAAATCCCGAAGTTATCGATGATAAGATATCCAGAGTTGGCCGAAACGGTGTTGTTCTTTTTGACAAACTTTCTCCGAATAGCAACGCTTGGGCAAACGGAGAACGGCAGAATGTTAAGATGATTCAAATGCGCAATTCAGATCCAGTTGAAGAACTTCGATCTCATTTAGGCAAGCTTGGTGTCGGAGTAGTGCCAGATGAGATACCTATAAACGATATAGCTAATAAGGTTTTGGCAATAGATCCCAGTCAGTTCGACTTTTAGTAATCCGCTAGATACGTACTATTGATATGCATGGACATCATCCTCGATATCATAGGTCCGAACCCTCCTGATATTTCACCCCTCTTGTCCCCTATCCTCTGTGTATTACCATGTCCTATCGCCTAGGCCGGTTTTTGCTTGAACCGGCTTTTCAACTTTTTTATATTGCTATGTTCAAGTATGCTACAACTCACTACGCTCGGAATGAATGCGAAATCGACGGCCTCGCGGCGGTTCTGGGCATTCCCATGTTCCCCAGCAAAGACTGACGCGGAGGCGGCGGTTCCGCGCTACTTCCAGCGTACGAAACCGCCGGTTCCGGAATCGGACAGGTGCAGAGGCGGCGGAGTTACGCGACCTCTTATCAGGGATAGACGCTTATGTGGTCGAAGATAAAAACGGGAATCGGGATCGCCATCGCGGTGTTGATGCTGTCCTCGGTCACCATCTTCCATCCCAGGGATATTACCGAGAATATCCTGATGAAGCTGATCTCCCTGCCGGAACCCCAGGAGATTCAGCCCTTCCTGGGCCATGACCGCGACCTCGAGGAGGCCCTGGAGTCGGTCAGCGCGGAGTCGGTCGCGCAGACGGTGCGGACTCTCTCTTCCTATCCTTCCCGGGTGGTGGGCTACGCCGGCGCCGATTCGGCCTACGAATACATCAGGGATCAGTTCGAAGAGATCGGCCTGCAGGACATCCGCACCGAGACCTTCCCCGTCACGGTACCCATCGACAAGGGATCGAAGCTTACGGTTCTGGAAACGGGCGAAGAGATCCCGCTGCACGCCCTCTGGCCCAATCTCGTACGCACGCCCACCACGCCCCGCGAAGGACTTTCCGGTCCGATCGTCTACGGCGGCAAAGGGGAATTCGGCGACTTCAACGGGTACGACATGCAGGGCAGCATCGTACTCATGGACTTCGATTCGCAGGACCGTTTCGTCAACGCCCGGATGCTCGGCGCCGACGCCATCATCTTCTTCGACAACGGACGGGTGACCCGGAGCGAGGCGGAGCTCAAATTCATGGGTCTTCCGCTCAACGTGCCCCGCTACTGGGTCGATAAGGATCACGTGCCCGGCCTCCTGGCCCTGGCTGAATCCGGGACGAGCCGGGTGAACGTTCAGGCCCGGATGGAATGGGAGGTCGTGGAAGGGAAGAACATCTTCGGATGGATACCCGGCCTCGACGAGGAAATGCCGAATGTCAGAGACGAGACCCGCACGAAGTGGAAGGACTACACGATCGTCATCGAGTCCTTCTACGACGCCATGTCGGTGGTCCCGGGCCTGGCGCCGGGCGCCGAAAGCGCCACGGGGGTCGCCGCGCTGCTCGAGGTCGCCCGGGCGGTCAAGCGTTACAACCCGAAGTACTCCGTGGTCATCCTGGCCACTTCCGCCCACTTCATGGGACTGGAAGGCGCGCACAACTGGCTGTACCGGCACGGCAGGGCCAGCGGCCACTTCATGTCGAAGATCCCCGAGGAGGATAAGATCGATTTCGACATGTTCTTCGGCCTCGATCTCTCCAGTCACGAATCACGCGTGGGCAGTTTCGCCTTCGGCACCTTCGACAACGCCGCCTGGGCGACCAACCATTACATCAAGAACATCTTCGCGCCCTATTCCAGGAAGTTCGCGGGCTACATCCAGGAAGCCTTCGGGGCCGGCGCCGATTCGGCCCGGTACGTCAACGCCATCGTGCCGCCGCAGCGGACCTGGAAGGACTTCATGCCCGTCAAGCTGGGCCTGGACAGCGAAGCCGTCACCTACTTCGGCAAGAAGGGCATGTCCTTCGTTACGCCCAACGGGACGCGGGGACTGGTGGACACGCCCAACGACGTGTTCGAATCGGTCGACATCGCCAATATCACCGAGCAGGCGCGGTCGCTCGCGGTCATGCTGGCCCGGGCCACCACGGACGGCGAACTCTTCGAAGAGACCAAGCTCAAGATTCAGGACACGGCCCATGACATGACGGGAACGGTCTACGAATTCGACCGGGACGTCAACTTCTTCGTGCCCAAGAAGCCCATCCCCGGCGCGCTGGTCACCTATTACAAGAGCTTGACCAACACGGGCGTGCGCGGCATCCTGATCAACAAGGCCGATTCCCTCGGACGCTTCGCCTTCCGTCCGCTGAAACAGCAGAAAGGGCCGATAAAGCTGCGGTCGTACGCCCTGGACGAGGACGGTGAAATCATCTACGCGCCGGACCTGGGACAGGAGGGGGACAAGACCTTCCCCCTGGACGCGGCCAGCGGTGCAAACGAAAACACCACGCTGCAGATCGTGTTCCGGGCCCGGGCCCTCGACGTGTACGAGATCATCGACTCCCGGTACCTCACCGCGCTGGATAAGCTGACTGTCCTGGCGCAGAATGACGCCGAACCCCAGTGGTACGGCCACAGCTACGTCGAGAAGCAAAGCGGTGCGGAAGGCCGCACCGTACCCGCGGCCGTCGTCTTCGCCAAGCCGGGCCAGCGCCTCAAGCTGCTCATGAGCACCAGCCTCTTCGGCGTCAAATACCTGCTGACCAACGCGCCGGACACCTTCCTGAAAAACCCCGTCGAGCCGGGCGAAGTGACCCTGGAACTCCTGGAGGAGGCCCAGGGCCAGGGGTACCTGGTCGACCAGGGGCTCATCGTCAATCCGTCCTACCAAGGTACCCGGGACATGTGGGTCGTCGACGACGTCCGGCTCAAGCAGCTCGCGCGCTTCGGCGTGGAGAACCAGCGCATCGAGCAACTCCACGAACAGGCGCGCGTCACCCTCCTCGAGGCGGAAGAGCACCTGGCGAACCGGGAATACGACGCCTTCATCTCCAAGTCGCGGGAGGCCTGGGGCCTGGAAGCGCGGGGTTACCCGGAAGTCAAGTCCACGGCGGACGACACCGTCAAGGGCGTGATCTTCTACTTCATCCTGCTCATCCCCTTCTCCTTCTTCATGGAACGACTGGTCTTCGGGTTTCCGACGATCAACAAGCGGATCTTCGGATTCGCCGCTTTCTTCATCGCGATTTTCCTCGTGCTGCAGCAGGTCCACCCCGCCTTCAAGCTCAGCACGTCGCCCTACGTCATCTTCCTGGCCTTCGTCATCTTCGCGCTGGGGACGACCGTGCTCATCATCGTCCTGTCCAAGTTCAACCAGGAAGTGCAGAAGATCAAGCGGGCGCAGACCGGCATGCACGAGGCCGACATCGGCCGGCTGAGCGCCACGGCCGTCGCCCTGTCGCTGGGCGTTTCCAACCTGCGCAAGCGGAAGATCCGCACGGCCCTCACGGCGGCGACCATCACGCTGCTGACCTTTACCGTGCTGTCCTTTACGTCCATCACGACGTCGCTCCGGTACTACAAGCTGGAGCGGTACAACGAACCAACCTACGAAGGGACGCTGGTCCGCGATCGCAACTGGAAAGGACTGCAGCCCTCCGTCTACGACTATCTCAAGAGCACCTTCCAGGACAAGGCCACGCTGATTCCCCGGGCCTGGTACATGTCCCAGGTCAAGGGCGAAAAGGGGTTCTTCTCCTTCTCGTCGCCCCGGTCGTCCCATGAAAGCTACGTGAACAGCATCCTGGGCCTGACGCCGGACGAGCCCAGGGCGACGCGCCTCGATGAATATCTCCTGGGCGGGAGATGGTTCCTGCCCGGCGAAAGGAACGCGGCCATACTGCCCGACGACGTAGCCGCGGTGGTGGGCATCAAACCGGAAGACGCCGGTTCCGCCTACATCAACATGTTCGGCATGAAGCTGCAGGTCGTGGGCGTGGTCGATTCCCGCCGGTTCAACCAGCTCAAGGACCTGGACGACGAGAAGCTCACACCGGTCGACCTGGTCCAGGAAAAGGGCAAGATCGCGCAGCGTATCGGCGAGGACCCGCGCCTGCAGGCCGAATCGCCGCCCGAAGCCTTCATACACCTCGAATCCAATAATGTCATGATCCTGCCGTTCGAGACGGTCATGGACCTCGACGGGAAGATGTATTCGGTCGCCATCACGGACTTCGTGGACGGGGCCGGGCAGCCGAACCCCGACTTCGACCGCGATATCGAGGACTTCCTGTCGCGGGTCGCCATGACCATGTTCGTGGGGAAAGACGGTACCGTCAACGTCTACAGTTCCATCGGTTCCACCTCCATCGGCGGGATAGGCAACTTCCTCATCCCCATTCTCGTCGCCGCCATGATCGTGCTGAATACCATGATGGGAGCGGTGCACGAACGCTTCCGGGAGATCGGCGTCTACAGTTCGGTCGGTCTGGCGCCGAGCCACATCGCGGCCTTGTTCCTGGCGGAATCTTCGGTCTTCGCCACCGTGGGCGCCGTGCTGGGTTACCTGGGAGGGCAGACCATCACCCTGGTGCTTTCGAATTATGACGTGCTCGCGGGCCTGTCGCTGAACTATTCCTCCCTTTCGGCCGTCTGGTCGGTCGTCGTGGTCATGGCCACGGTGTTCCTTTCGACGGCCTATCCCGCCAAGAAGGCGGCGGACATGGCCGTGCCGGACGTGGGGCGGGAGTGGAAATTCCCCGAACCCGACGGGGACGACTGGAGTTTCGACTTCCCCTTCACCATCGGCAGCGTCGAGGTGCTGGGCATGTATGCCTATCTCACCCGGGTCTTCGAATCCTACGAGGAGGGTTCCCTGGGCGCCTTCGTCACGGAGAACGTCCAGTTGTCCGCCCAGGAGACCCCGTCGGGCCATCCCATGTATCACATTTCGATGATGACCTGGCTCGCCCCGTACGACCTGGGCATCAGCCAACGGGTCTCCCTCAGCGCCGCGCCGGCCGAAAATGAAAGAGACCTCTACGCCGTGTGGGTGGACATCCACCGCGAGAGCGGCGACGTGGCGTCCTGGCAGCGCATCAACCGGCGGTTCCTGAGCGTGCTGCGCAAACGCTTCCTGGTCTGGCGCACCCTCCCGCAGGATCTCAAGAACGAATACGCCGCGACCGGCCGGGAAACGACGGAAAGGATGCAAGAAGCGGGACAACCCGTATGAAGTTCGCCTTCTGCAACGAGATGTTCCGGGACGTGCCTCTCCGGCATATCTTTCGCACCGCCGCGGAAATCGGATACGACGGCGTGGAGATCGCCCCGTTTACGGTAGCGCGGTCGGTGAACGAGGTCGGTCCCGACGCCAGGAAGGCGATCCGCGACGACGCGGCGGAAGCCGGTATCGAAATCACCGGGCTGCACTGGCTCCTGCTCAGCCCGGAAGGTCTCTACCTGAACCACCCCGACGACGGCATCCGGTACTGCACCAGGCTCTATCTCTGCGACCTGATCAGATTCTGCGGCGACATCGGGGGCCGGTTCATGGTGGCCGGGTCTCCGAAGCAGCGCAACGTGCTGCCGGACCAGTCCTACGAGGCGACCTGGGACCGGACCCGCCAGGCATACGTGGATTGTCTGCCCGCGGCAGAGGAACACGGCGTCACGATCTGCCTCGAGCCCCTGGACAGCGCCCAGACCAATTTCATCTTAACCCCCGCCGAAGCCGCGCGGATGGTCCGGGAGATCGATCATCCCAATTTTCGCCTGATCATCGACGTGCGGGCGACCCTCTGCCAGGGCCTGGACGTGGCGGAGGCCATCCACGCGCACAGGGATATTACGGCCTACATCCATTTCAACAACGCCGACGGCGACGGGCCTGGGTTCGGAGATACCGATTTCACGCCCATTCTGCGGGCGCTGCGGGATTCGGGATACGAAGGATACGGTTCGGTGGAGGTTTTCGACTATGCCGCAGGCGCGGAGCACATCGCCAGAAAGAGCCTGGAAACGCTCCGGACGGCCTGGGCGGCTGTGAGTGCGCCGGGCGGCGAGGCGGCGATGACAGGCGCGTCGGATGACGGTGCGGCCGGAGCGTCACGGGACAAGGCGAAAGAGGAGGCGGCCGGGTGAAGCAGCAGGTCCTCGACAGGGAAGGCATCGCCAGGGCGGTGTCCCGCATCGCCCACCAGATCCTGGAGCGCAACAAGGGCGCGTCCGGGATCGTCATCGTCGGCATCCAGCGGCGGGGCGACTGGCTGGCGCGCCGGTTGGCCGAGGCCTTGCGGGAGGCGGAGGACACCGCCGTGCCCGTGGGCGTGCTGGACATCAACCTGTACCGCGACGACCTCCAGGGCCGCGCGGAGTACCCCGTCGTCCGTACCACCGACATACCCTTCGACATCGAGGGACGTACCGTCATCCTGGTCGACGACGTCCTGTACACGGGCCGCACCATCCGGGCCGCGCTGGACGAGTTGAAGGATTTCGGCCGGGCCAGGCGGATCGAGCTCGCCGTGCTGATCAACCGGGAGGGACGGGAACTGCCGATCCAGGCGGATTATGTCGGGGAGCACATCGAAGTCGGCCCCGGCAGGACGGTGGTCGTCCACGTGCGTGAACTCGACCGGACGGATGACGTTTCGGTAGAGGAGGTGGTGTGATGGGTGAAGCCCGCCTCCACGCGCTGCGCCACCGGCACCTGATCGGTCTCGAGGACTTCTCGCGCGAGGAAATCCGACTGATCCTGGATACGGCGGACTCCTTCAAGGAAGTGATCCGGCGCCCCATACGGAAGGTCCCCGCATTACGTGGAAAGAATGTCGTCAACCTCTTCTTCGAATCGAGCACCCGCACGCGGCTGTCCTTCGAACTGGCCGAGAAGCAGCTCTCCGCGGATACGCTGAATTTCGCATCCACCGGCAGCAGTGTGTCCAAGGGAGAGACCCTCGGCGATACGGCCCGCAACATCGAGGCCATGCAGGTGGACTGCGTGGTGGTGCGTCATTCGGCGGCGGGCGTTCCCCTGTTCCTTTCCCAGTGCCTGTCGAATGCCGTCGTCATCAACGCCGGCGACGGCGCCCACGAACATCCGACCCAGGGCCTGCTCGACCTGCTGACCATGCGGGACGCGCTGGGCGATCTGGAGGGCCTTAAGGTCGCGCTCATCGGCGACATCGCCCACAGCCGGGTGGCGCGCTCCAACATATGGGGACTTCAGAAAATGGGCGCGAACGTGGCCGTCTGCGGCCCGCCCACGCTGATCCCCGTCTACGTCGAAGAGATGGGCGTGGAGGTCTGCTACCGGGTCGAGGACGCCCTCCGCGACGCCGACGTGGTCTACGCCCTGAGGATACAGCTGGAAAGACAACGGGAAGCCTTCTTCCCTTCCCTGCGCGAATACACGCGGCTCTTCGGAATCGATCCGGAACGCCTCGAACTCGCCCGGCCCGGCGCCATCGTGATGCATCCCGGTCCCATCAACCGCGGCGTGGAACTCGACTCCCGCGTGGCGGACAGCGGACGGTCCGTCATTCTCGACCAGGTAACCAACGGGGTGGCCGTTCGCATGGCGGTCCTCTATCTCCTCAACGGCGGGGGTGAGCGCGATGCGGCCTGACGGACGGGTTACATCGGGCGGCGCGACCGGAGGCGCCGGGCTCGTGGTGATCCGCAACGGACACATCGTCGATCCCGCCTCCGGCCGTGAAGAGACCGGCGATCTCTGGTTTCGTGACGGCAGGATCATCGATCGCCCCTCCGATGACGAGGCGAAAGGGGCCACCGTCATCGATGCGGCCGGTCTGTTTGTTCTGCCGGGCCTGGTCGATATGCACGCCCACCTCTGCGAGCCTGGCTACGAGTACAGGGAGACCCTGGAAAGCGGGGCGGCGGCGGCGGCGGCCGGCGGTGTCACCGGCGTGGCGTGCATGCCGGATACCGAACCGGACATGGACGATGCCCCCACGGTGAGATTCGTACGGGCGCGGGCGGCGGATGCCCCGGTACATATCTACCCCATCGCCGCGGTCACGGCCGCTCGCGGGGGCGAGCGCCTGACCGAGATAGGCGAGCTTGCCGAGGCCGGCGCCGTCGCGCTTTCCGACGCCGACCGGACCATCAGGAATCCGGCCATCCTGCGGCGGGCCCTCGAATACAGCCGCATGTTCGACCTGCCCGTCATCGTGCACTGTGAAGATCCGTCGCTCTCCGCCGGCGGCCTCATGCACGAGGGGCGCCACGCGACCCGGTTGGGTCTGAAGGGCATCCCGTCCATCGCGGAGGAAACCATCGCCGCGCGGGACATCATGCTGGCGGAATGGACGGAGGGACGGTTGCATATTACCCACGTGAGCACGGCCGTGTCTGTGGAACTCATCCGGGCGGCCAAGCAGCGGGGCGTCCGCGTGACCGCCGATGTCAGCCCCCCTCACCTGGCGCTGACCGCCGAAGCGCTCTCTTCGTACGATACCCATCTCAAACTCAATCCGCCCCTGAGAAGCCGGGCTGACGTGGAGGCGCTTCGGGAGGGCCTCGCGGACGGAACCATCGACGCCATCGCATCGGATCACACGCCGCGGTCCGTGGACGAGAAGAACACGGAGTTTCAGGAAGCGCTGCCCGGCGCCGCCGGTCTCGAGACCATGCTGTCCGTCGTGTACACCGAGTTGATCGCGCCGGGCCTGCTGACCCTGAGCGACGCGGTGCGGAACATGTCGACGGCCCCCGGCGGGATACTGGGCACGGAAGGCGGCAGCCTGGCGGCCGGCAGTCCGGCGGACCTTACCATCTTTGATCCGGATGGAACCTGGACCGTGGATCCCGCGTCCTTCAAGTCAAAGTCCGGTAACACGCCCTTCGCCGGCCGTGCGCTAAAGGGAAACGTAACCATGACCGTCGTTGGCGGCCGGATAGTCCACCAGCGCGACGCCGCCGAATGATCTTGACCCGGTGGGCCAAATCATGTATTTTTCGAAGACTGTCTGTTCTGGATACACCGGACATTACCATTAGAAACGCATACCCGTGACGGGCCTTGACGATGTGCCGTCGGCGCATCTGTCGAAAGGAGTTTGTGATGTTTTTAAGGAAGGTTTCCTTCTGCTTGTTGCTCGCCCTGGGCTTCGCCGTGCTGATACCCATCGCGGCCGACGCGCAGAAAATCGAGCTTCGTTCCGCGAAGATTTACATCCGGGAAACACCGCCGCAGTGGGACAAGGCCCTGGTTCTGCTCGAGACCGCCCTCGAAAAGGATCCGGGCAACAACGACGCCCACTATCTGCTCGGGCTCATTCATTACTACAAGGGTGATTTCGACCTGATGTTCAAGAACTGGGAATCTCTGACCATCGACGATCTGGACAGGAAGGACAAGGACCAGTACCAAAAGACCCTGAACTCCATGATCCGCACGAACTACCAGGTGGGCCAGCAGAGCTATGAAAAAGGCGAATACACGGAAGCCGCCGATTTCTACAGCCGTTCGGTGAACGCAACCTCGATGTTGCAGGTTGCGTTGCGTTCCACGGGCAAGAAAAACGATGCCAAGACCGCCGATGAACTGGAACCTGCCAAACAGCAGGGTTACCTTTACTGGGGTTATGCCCATCTGGGCGCCGAGGATTACGAAGGCGCGAGGGTCCCCCTGGAATCGCTCCTCGAAATCGATCCGGACAAGTTCGAAGCCTGGGACGGCCTGATCAGCGTGTACTATACCAGTGAAGACTGGGACAAACTGATCGCGGCCTGCAACAAGGTCATCGAATTGTCGGAAGAGGTCGATCTCAACACCTACCTCATTCTTCGCAATGCCTATTTCGGCATGGCCGACACGGTCAGTGTCATCGCGACATACGAGAGGGCGATGGAAGCGTATCCGGAAGAAAAGTCGCTGTACCGGGACGTAATGTCCATCCACGACGGCAAGGGGAACTACGACAAAGCGATCGACGTGCTCGAAAGAGGACACTCCGCGCTTCCCGAAGATATCGACCTGCTGCGGTATCTTGGAACCACTTACTACAACAAGGGGTTGTCCCATCGGGACGCCGAGGAAGTCGAAGCCGCCTCGACGGCGTTTCAAGGTGCCGTGGACAGCATGAACAAGCTGCTGGCGCTGCAACCGAACAGTATCGATGGCCACGACATACTCAGCGACGCCTATTTCGGACTGGACAGCATCGAAACGGACGAGGCCAAGAAGGCAGAATACGCCGCCAAAGGGCAGGAACACCAGCGGAAGAAACTGGACCTGATCATGGGAGCAGGAATGTAATTCCGGCGTTGGCCGCCGGTAGTGATAAAGCCGGTTGAACACCGGGTTTTAAGAGGATTCCGCGCTTACCGGGGATCCTCTTTTGCTTTGTCCTAATTGATTGACACCCCAGGGGCTACCTTCTATACTACCGTTGCCTTTTTGCACCTGTCCTTTATCTAATAGCCCACCGGATCTTCATGCAATTCACCTTTCGAGTACGGGTGCCTGTCATGCGGTCCAATTCGCTGGCTTTATTAGAGCAATTCCAAGCCGCGATGTCGATGCTCTGCCAGGGATTCAGGCCCTATGGCGGACGACGGACAGAATCCGAGGAGGCTACGCACCGAAGGGAACTCCCCCAATGACCGCATCTCCCGGTTCATTCTCGCCCCTTGACCCGGGTCGGCGCATCCTTATGGGACCCGGCCCGAGCGATATGCACCCGAGGGTCTACCAGGCCATGGGCGCTCCGCTTACGGGGCACCTCGATCCCTATTTCATCGGGGTCATGGATGATACCAAGGCCCTGCTTCGATACGTATTCCAGACTGAAAACGATCTGACGCTGGCGATCTCCGCCACCGGTTCCGCCGGCATGGAGACCTGTATCTGCAATCTCGTCGAGCCGGGTGACGAAGTGCTCGTATGCGTGGGCGGGGTATTCGGGGACCGCATGGCCCAGATGGTCGAACGGCACGGCGGCAGGCTGATCCGCCTGGAGGGCAATCCGGGAAGGCCCTTCACGCCGGATCAGGTACGGCAGGCACTGACCGGTTGCCGACCCAAGCTCGTGGGCCTGGTACACGCCGAGACGTCCACGGGCGTGCTGCAACCCCTCGAGGAGATCATCCGGGTCGTCCATGAACACGAGACCCTCGTCCTGGTCGACACCGTGGCGTCCCTGGGTGGAACGCCCGTCAAAGTCGACGAATGGGGCATCGACGTCTGCTATACCGGCAGCCAGAAATGCCTGAGCGCCCCGCCGGGCCTGGCGCCCGTCACGCTGAACGAACGGGCGTGCGCGGCCATTTCCGCGCGTAAGACGCCGGTTGACAGCTGGTACCTCGACCTTGCCCTGATCAACGCGTACTGGGATGGGGACCGGGTCTATCACCATACCGCGCCTGTGAGCCTGATCTATGCGTTGCGGGAAGCGCTCGTCCTCATTCACGAGGAGGGCCTCGCGGACGGCCACGCGCGGCACGCTCTCAACTACGAGGCGTTCAGGGCCGGCATCGACGCCATGGGGCTCGGGTTCTTCGTCGACGCGCCGCACCGCGCCCCGACCATCAACCCCGTCCTGGCCCCGGAGGGTGTCGACGAAGCCGGCGTACGCCGGCGCCTCCTCGAAGACTACGGAATCGAACTCGGAGGCGGTCTCGGCCCATTGAAAGGCAAAGCCTGGCGCGTGGGTCTCATGGGACAGTCCTCGCAGAAAGATCATGTCATCTTATGCCTGGGCGCCCTTGAACAGACGCTGCGGGCGGAAGGACACGAAGTCGCGCAAAGCGGCGTGGCGGCGGCGAGTGCCGTATACGCCGGTTCGTCATAGGGCGGATCGCTTCGTCATAGCGCGCATCGCGTGGCAGCAATTCATCATCACCGGGCATCCTGCCGCATAGCTGGAGGAGCATATGTATTTCGTCGAAGAAGACAACATGTCGAGAAAATCGATCGCACCCGGCGTAAGCATCGCCGTGGCGGGGGGCGACCGGGCCCAGATGTCTTTCGTGACGCTCACGCCGGGATCGCAGGTGCCCATGCACGACCATCCCCACGAACAGATGGGTGTCGTCCTGGAAGGTGAATTCGTCATGGTCATCGGGGAAGAGAGCAGGACCATTAAAACGGGCGACAAGTACGTTATTCCCGGCGGGGTTCGACACGGCGTGACCGAGGTCATGGTCAAGTCCGTCGCCCTGGACATATTCAGTCCGCCCCGCGAGGATTACGCTTAAACGGGAAAGACCGCATCCGCGCCGATCGACCAGCGAGACCCGGCGCGGTCGACAGCCAACCAGTCAGGAGTGATTCATGTCCGATGCCCTACCCCACGATCGTCCCGTACAGCTCTGGAAAATGACCCGCAGGCAGTTCCGCGAGGGGATCTACGCCGGCAACCTCAAGGGCGCGATCATCCCCACGGGCAGTACGGAACAGCATAACGAGCACCTGGAGATGTCCCACGACACCGCCAGCGCCGTGCACGTGTCCGAACGCGCCGCGCAGGCGCTCTATCCCGAGGTCGTGGTCACCACGCCGCTGGCCATCGGCGTGTCGGAGCACTGGATGGACCACAGAGGGACGCTGACGACCCGGCCCGAGATCTTCACGGAGCTTCTCTACGACGTGGCCGACAGCATGAAAAGGGGCGGGATCAACCATATCCTGGCCGTCAACGGCCATGCCGGGAACGCCGGTCCCGTCAACGCCGTGCTGGAGGATATCCAGTCCCGCCTGGGCGTCGATTTCGCCTTCTGCAGCTACTGGGAAGCGTATACTCCGGAAGTCGTGCGGAAATATATGGAATCGAATAACTGCCCCGGCCACGCCAGCGAGTTCGAGACGTCTTTCGCCTACGCGGCCTTCCCCGGGCACGTCCACTGGGAAGGCGTCGACTATGATTCGGCGAGGCTGACCATATCCGAGGCCGACCGGGCCGCCCAGGACCGGGAATTCCACCACGAGGCCAAACTCGCCGACGCCGTGAAGGGGCAGGGCATGATCGAGGTGGCGGTCGACTGGGTCGCGGCCAGGATGAAGGCGATGATCGAGGGCACCTGATCCGTGTCTGGCGATACCCAATCCATTATCGCGTTTGAAAACGTAAGCAAGTGGTTCGGTACGTTCCAGGTGCTGAGAGCGGTCGATCTGAGCATCCGGGAAGGCGAGTGCATCGTAATCTGCGGTCCGTCCGGATCGGGCAAGTCCACGCTGATACGCTGCATCAACCGGCTGGAAACCCACGACCAGGGCGCGGTTCGGGTCCACGGTGTCTCGCTGGGACCGGGCGAGCGGCTCCCCCGCGAACTGCGCGGCAGGATCGGCATGGTCTTCCAGAGCTTCAACCTGTTCCCCCACATGACGGTCCTGCGCAACCTCGCCCTCGCCCCCATGCGCAATCTCGGGATGGATAAGGAAAAGGCGGAAGAAACCGCCCTCGCCTATCTCGAGCGCGTGCACATCGGGGACCAGGCCGAAAAGTACCCCGACCAGCTCTCCGGCGGCCAGCAGCAGCGCGTGGCGATCGCCCGGGCGCTGTGCATGCAGCCGGATATCCTGCTCTTCGACGAGCCCACGTCCTCCCTCGACCCGGAGATGATCCGGGAGGTCCTCGACGTGATCTACGAGCTCACGGACGACGGCATCACCATGGTCTGCGTGACCCACGAAATGGGTTTCGCCCGCAAGGTATCCGACCGGGTCGTCTTCATGGATCACGGCGAGATCGTCGAAAGCGCCGCGCCGGACGCGTTCTTCGACGCGCCACGGGAAGAGCGAACGCGGGCCTTCCTCAACCAGATCCTCCACTACGAGGCTTCGGCGTGATCAGCCTATTCCGCAGGCCGTGGGTCAGGCGTGTCCTGTCGAACTGGATCCAGCCGGCGGCCATTGCCGGCATCCTCGTCTTCGCGGTCATGCGCGGCGCCGAAAACATCAACTACCGGTGGCAGTGGTACCGCGTGGACGACTTCCTGTTCACGACCGAAAACGGCGCCTGGTCCGCAGGGCCCCTGGTCCAGGGCCTCTTCGTCACCCTCGAAATATCCGCCCTGAGCCTCTTCCTGACCCTCGTCATCGGACTCTCGACCGCGCTCCTGCGGCTTTCTTCTTCCGTGATCGGACGCGGACTCGCCCGCGGGTACCTGGAGCTGATTCGCAACACCCCCCTGTTGATCCAGCTCTACGTGATGTACTTCGTCCTCGGTCCCATTCTCGGCTGGGGACAGACCACGACGGCGATCGCGTGCCTGGCCGTGTTCCAGGGCGCCTACACGTCGGAGATCTTCCGGGCCGGCCTTGCCGCCATCCCCCGGGGGCAGGTCGAAGCGGGCGAGAGCCTGGGATTGTCGCGCGTCGACAACTACCGGTACGTCATCCTGCCCCAGGTGCTCCGCAACATGCTGCCGCCGCTAACCAACGAGGCGGTATCGCTCGTGAAGAACTCCTCCATCGTCAGCGTCATCGCCATCTTCGACTTGACCACGCAGGGCCGGAACCTCATCGCGGACACCTTTCTGACTTTCGAGATCTGGCTCACCGTGGCCGCGGTCTATCTGGCCGTGACCCTGGTCCTTTCCACCGCCGCGGCCATGGCCGAACGGAGCAGGGCGGGCACGTAATGTCAATACCCGATCGCGGGAAGAGAAGATTCCGGCCGACCCGGCTGGACGGGATACTGCTGGTTGGATTGGTTCTGGCGGCCGGCTGGCTGTGGTACCGCTCGGCCATTGGCGTGGCGTACCGCTGGGACTGGCCCCAGGCGCTTTCGACCGTATTCGCGTCCGGGGAAGCCGGCGAGACGCCCTTTTTCCTGACGGGGATATACGCGACCCTGCGGCTGAGCGCCTGGGGAGCGGTGCTGGCTACCATCCTGGGCGTCTTGATCGGCGTGGGAAGATACTCCGGCGTGCGCACCCTGCGGATGTTCTGCGGGACCTACATCCAGATCCTCCGCAACATCCCGCCCCTGGTGTTCATCTTCATCTTCTACTTCTTCATCAGCAGCCAGCTTATGCCCCTGCTCGGACTGGACGCCCTGTTCAACCGGCCCGCGGAAGAAGCGTCGGGATGGCAGCGTTTCCTCTTCGGTCCGCCGGCGCTCTGGGAGAATCTGATCTCCGGCGTGCTGTGCATATCCTTCATCAGCGCGGCGTACATCGCGGAAGTCGTCCGAGCCGGCCTGGCCGCCATCCCCCGGGGACAGTGGGAAGCCGGGGAAAGCCTGGGCATACCGGTCCTGGACCGTTACCGCTACGTCATCTTTCCCCAGGCGCTGGCGCGCATCGCCTCGCCACTGGCGGGCCAGTACATTTCCCTGGTGAAGGACTCTTCCATCGTCTCGCTCATCTCCGTCCAGGAACTGACCTTCGTCGGCTCGGAGATCGCCAATTCGAGCGGGCTGCTTTTCGAGGTGTGGCTGCTGGTGGCCTTCGTGTACTTCCTCCTCTGCCTGTCCCTGTCCGTCCTGCTGAGGCGGGTGGAACGGCGCGTGACCCGGCACTTTCACCAGTTTGCGTAGGATGGCTCAGCGGCGCCGGTTCTCCGCGTCGATTCCGCCGCGGAGCGGGTCGAAGACCTTCTTCACCGTTTCAAACTGGTGCTCCACGCTTGAAGGCCTTCCCAGCAACCGGTCGCTGACTATACGCGCCGCCACCGTGGCGTAAGCATTGCCCCGGCCCGTGAAACCGGCGACGATGTGGACGCCGGGCGTTTCCGTCTCGCCGACGAAGGGGCTGCTGTCGTAGGAGAATCCCATGACGCCGCCCCAGCGGTGGGTGCGGCCGAGACCGGCAAGGTAGGGGAAGATGCCGTTGAACGCCCGGTCGTTCGACCTCTGGACCGCCCGCGTAGGCTGTTCCTTGTATCCCCTGTACGTCCTGATCGGCCGGCCCCTGCGCCGGATAAAGTGAAACCCCCTTTCGGCGCGGACGTGGTGATTCCGCCCGCCGCCGAAGAGCAGCCGGCCGCCTTCGCCGGGTCCGTCGTGCAACTGCCGCCAGAAATCCCAGCCATCGTTGGCGTAGAAGACCCCGTTGAACAGGCGCTCTGTGGCGGGCTCCGTCGTGAAAACCTGTCCCCGGTGGGGGATGATGCGTCTTTCATATCGGGCATCGAGCTGGGGCGTGTAGGCGTTCATGCCCAGCAGCACGTGCTGCGTCCTGATCCGTCCGCCTGGGGTGTGGACCAGGAGACCTCCGGGCTTTGAAACCACCGCGCCGCGGCCATTCCGGATCGATCCACCACCGAACCGCTCGACTCCGTTAACCGGCGTATACTCGAAGAACCGGACGCCCAGTCCGCTTGCGGCGCTGGCGAGACCGCGCACGTACTTGACCGGGTGGAGTTCCCCGTCGAACCGGTTCCACAGGGCGCCGGCGAGCAGGGGGCTGCGCTTGAGGTCGTAGAGTCTGTCCTCGTCCAGATACTCCACCTCGAAACCATCCTCCCGGAGGAGGTTGTACGATTGGATGATCCGTTCCAGGGGGTCCGCGTGAGAACCGCGGTCCGGCCGCTTCATCGCCACCACGTAGCTGCCGTGCCGGTAGTAGTCGCACTGTATGTCGTACTTCTTCATGAGACCGGCCATGAGATCATGGTTCTCAAGGGCGATCGTCCACGCCTCCCGCGCCATGTCCCTGCCGTCCGTTCCGTACAGATCCGTCAATTCCTCCACGGCCTCGACATAGTACTCGTGGGTCCCCGCCAGCATGAACCCCCCGTTGCGGCCCGTCGCGCCCGAAGCGATCTCGCGGCGTTCAAGCACCGCCACGCGCGCGCCGCCTTCGGCCAGGAACAGGGCGCCGGTCACCCCCGTCACGCCGCCGCCGATAACGACGACGTCCACGTCCAGGTCCCCGGACAGGGGATCCGAGGGCGTGTAGGGCATGTCCAGCCAGTAGGAATCACGGATCATGGGCTGCTTTCTGAGTCACGAATATCGCTTCAGCGAATGATCATTGTAGGATAAACCAGACAGATTATTGACGAGGTTTTCAGAGCGTTCTCCGACTGTTAAAGGATACGAATGCGAAGTCCTCTGCGTCAAGGAACACGTACACTCCCGGCCAATTCATTCTGACAGGATCGGCATTGACATAGTACATCTAACCCAACTACGTTCTGGTGATTCGATCTTTTCGGCACCGTGGTCTCAAACGGATATATGATTCTGGACTTGCAAGAGGAGTCCGTGCTGACTTTGTGAGAAAGATTACACTTATCCTGTCGGACCTAGATGCTGCCATTAAACCGTCCGATCTCGATCTACCAGGGTATCGACTTCATCCACTGAAGGCAGTTTGAGGGAGTTCTGGAGCGTATCTGTTTCTGCAAACTGGAGGATCATTTTTCGATTTGAAAAGGAAAACGTCCATGATGTCGATCTGGTCGACTACCACTAGAAAGGGGCAGATGATATGGCCATGAACAATCCGTCGCATCCCGGTCACAGCATAAGCCAGAACTGCCTGAACCCATTTGGCCTGAACGTCACCGAGGCGGCACGGATTCTTGATGTCTCTCGTCACACGCTTTCACGTCTGCTGAATGGCCTTCAGCTGTCTCAGCCGAAATGGCGATTCGGCTGGAGAAGGCAGGATGGTCCAATGCCGAATTCTGGCTTCGTCGCCAGGCCAACTTTAATCTGGCACAGGCACGCAGGAACGAAGACCAGATCAGGGTCGAACGTTATATGCCCGGATAGGACTTCTCTCAATTCACGACTAAGCAACCGATTGTTGTGGACGAACTAATCGCCGTAGTCTGAGACGCTCTCTCGCGTTCCGAAGAAGACAAGACTTCCAATCTGTCCGGATGGTTAGAAGTTGACACAACCAAGGAGTCGCTCAAATGACCAGGAGCGCGAAGTACATCAAAATCGTCGAGTGGTCGGATGAAGACGGATGCTTCATCGGCTACTGTCCAGGTATCATTGGACCGTGTTGTCACGGTGACGAAGAAACCGAAGTTTACCGCGAGCTTTGCCAGATTGTCGACGAGTGGCTTGAGATCGCACAGAAAGAAAACAAGGAATTGCCTCCCCCGACTACAGGGCGAGATCTGATCCGTACTGGTTGACCGGGGAAAGGCGTCAATCCTGTATCACACCTCCAGGACGGCCGCCAGGGTTTCCCCTTCGTGCACGCGGTTGAAGGTCCGCAGGACCAGCACGTGGCCGGACTGCGTGGACACGATTTCCTCTCTGCGCTCGCCCAGCAGGTCGGTAACCACCCCGAAGACTTCTCCCGGCTCGATGCGGTCCATCAGTTCCACCCAGGGCTCGAAGAACCCGGAAAACGGTGAAGGGTAGTTCAACTGGATATGGCCGGCGCCCTCCCGGTCGTCCTCCACCGTATGCCGGATCCGCGACGGCGGCTGGGCGCGCTCGATCATGCCCAGCACGCCCAGGACGTTCAGGCAGCCTTCGTAGTACTGATCTACACCTTCGGGATCGCAGTCTCCGGCTCCCATCCATTCCGAGTAGATCGCGGGGATGCGGGCGTCGCGGGCTATGGACAGCGTGCGACCGTCGTGACCCGCGTACGTACCCCAGACGACCGGCATGTTGAAGGCCCGCGCCATCTCCCGCTGTTTCTCCAGCACCCCGGTTTCGGGATGCAGCATGTATCCCACGGTCGGGTAGAACCGGGAAACCAGGCCCCCGCTGTGCAGGTCGATCAGGTAGTCGGCCTCCCGGATAAGGGCGCTTGCCGCGAATGCGACGCGCTCGGTGACGGTGCCGTCTTCCCTCCCCGGACAGGTCCGCGCGAGGTCCAGGCCGTCCTCCGCGGTCCGCTGGCCGCGCCAGTACGCCGCCTCGTTCACGACGGGCACCAGGGTGACGCTTCCCGACAGATCATCGGAATCCAGGGCCTCCTTCAGGCGCCGGATAGCCCACATGGATTCGAATTCGTCCCCGTGTATCCCTCCGAGTATGAGCAGGTTCGGGCCGGGCGCTTTCCCTTTTATTGTTACGGACTTCAGCGTGACGGGGCCTGACATGGGATTCTCCTTGACGTATATTCCCTGATAGCCGGTTTCCTGCCGACAACAGCGTTCCCGGAGCGGTCTGTAGCAGGACCGATGAATAGCAGACCGATGAAGATCCGAACTCGGCGCCATGGGCATTGGGTGGAAACTCGCCCGCAACTGCGCGCAGGAATATACCGGCTCGGTTGGTTCGGATCAAGCAATGCAAACCGTACGAAGCAGATGAAAGAAAGATGTCATGATCTCGATACCCGTCGAGTTTGTTCATGATGCCTCGCGGAGACCGATGCGATGGCCCGTGACCCGGGGCGTCCCCATACCCGAAGGCCTGCTTCTCGCCACGGATGGGCTTGGCATCGTGCGTCCCGACGGCGCCCGTATTCCCACCCAGTGCCGGGTTCTCGGTCGCTGGCCGGACGGATCGGTGAAGTGGGCGCTCGTGGATTTCCAGGCGGATCCCGTTTCGTCGGGCAGGGCGGTCTATACCCTTACGGGTAAAACGACCGGGGAGGCGAGCAACCTTCCAGCGCCGCCGCCCGTCAGGACCGTTCGTATCGAAGAAACGGACCAGGACCTTCACGTGGACACGGGTGCCCTGTGTTTCAGGATAAGCCGCCGCCGGTACGGACTCTTCCATTCCGTGTCGCTCGTCCACGCGACGCATGGAACGACCGCCCGGGCGCATCCGTCTCCCGGCCAGGACGGCGATGCCTGGGCACGGATAAGGGAGGGCGCTTCCGACGGGGAGCTGAAACGCCGGTTGTACGGTCCGGGCGGCATGTGCCGGGCATCGCTGGCCGAAGACTCCTATACCGTGACTGTCGAAGAGCAGGGCCCGTTGCGCGTCGTCATCCGGATGGAGAGCGCCCTGGAAGCCGACATTCCCATGCACCATTACGCCGGGTACAGGCCCGTGCGTTGCATCACGCGGATCCACGCCTACGCCGGCCACGCCTTTGTCCGGATTCTGCAGACCCACGTTTTTACCTGCAATCCGCGGGAAGCGGAAATCGAAGACCTTGCCCTGAACGTCCCTGCCATTTGCGTTGCTCCCGAAGCTGGCTCCGGATCCGGCCTTGGCTACGCCTTCGGACTGAATGGAGTCGAGGCCGGAACGCTCGAAGTGGATGAGCTGCTGAAAATCGCCCAGAAGAGAGACAACGCGGTGCAGATATCCCGCGTTGGGCCGGGGGTTGAAACAGGGGTCGCGGCGGGCGAAGCCTGCGAAGGGTGGGCGACACTCGAGGATGGGATATCCGGGGTAGGCGTCGCCTGCCGGAACATGGCCGAGGAGCACCCACGGGCCATCGAAGTTGCCGGTGACGGCCGGATAACGGTGTACGCGCGGCACGACCCGGACGGCAGCCGCCTTTCCCTGGCACGGTACGCCGAAGAGGTCGCCTGGCACGAGGGTGAAGGGGCGTATGCCGACGGGACGGGCATCGCGAAGACCACCGAGTTCTTCGTGCATTACTTCGAGGGAGAGCAGCGCGACAATGCGATTGAATCGCTCCGATGCGCCCTGTCCCAACCCCATCTATCGGTTTCACCCGAGTGGATGGCCCGATGCGAGGTCGCGGGGGGATTCGCGGTCCCGACCTGCCTGGAAGCTGGCGATCAGGATGGTCCAGCGGCCGCGGACGCAGGCGGCCAGGCGGACACGGTAACCGAAAAGAACCAGGAAGTGGCGGCTTCTCTGGAGATCCTGCCGGCCGCGGACCGCATGCTGACGGGATTCGCGGACTGGATCGCACGCAACATCCGGATCGGACGCTGGTACGGGTTCCTGGACTACGGCGACGTCCTCGTAGACTGGGACGACGAGGAGAACGACTGGAAACACCGCGGGCGGTGGGGCTGGTGCAACAGCGAATGGGATCCCCGCCACGCCGTCTGGATACAGTACCTGCGCACGGGCGATCCGCGGTACTACGTGCTGGCCGAGGCCATGACCCGGCACTCCATGGACGTGGACACGTGCCACTGGCATCCCTTCCGGCCCTACATGGCCGGCGGCTGCTACCGCCACGGAGTCGACCATTTCAGCGACGAGCCCTGTGCTTCCCATACCTTCATCGACAACTGGATGGACTACTATTACCTGACCGGTGACGGCAGGGCCCTGGAAGTCCTGCGCGAAGCGGGCGCGTTCTTCCTGAGGTACAGGTGGACCGAAGACCCGGCATTCAGCTTCAGCCTGCGATCCATCGCCAATGTGTTGCGCGGACTGCTCTACGTCTACGAGGCCACCGGCGAGGACCGCTTCCTGCGTCGCGCGGAGGAGGTATACACCGTTGTCGCCCGGGGCCAGAACGAGGACGGGAGCTGGCACAAGCGGTTCCAGGTCTCGACACCGGACAGGCTTCCGGAGCAGCTTCCATACGGCATGGCGACGGAAGGCACTACGCTGGCGGTCGAAACGGGAACGGCCGCGCCGTTCACCGACGACGAGTTCAATACGCTCGGCGGATCTTTTTCAAGGATGATCCGCGACCTGCCGTACGAGGAGCAGAAGGGCTACCAGACTCACTACCTGATGATCGGACTGGAATTGATGCACCGGATGACCGGCCGGAGCGACGTGGCCGAGACTTACCGCCGGGGCGTGGACTGGTTCTGCGGCTTTCCGGACACCTTTTCGTCCGACCGTCCTCTGCAGGAGCACTACGGCGGCATCCTCTGCCGGCACCTGGGCTACGCGCACCGCCTGACCGGCGACGACTGCTACATTAAAACGGGCCTGAAGATCCTGGAACTGCTCATCGACTCGCAGGACTGGAGCGACGATCCCCGGAAGCGCGGCTCCATCGGCATGAGCCCCATGCACCTGAGCCTGTTGCTCTTCGGAGTGCCGAGCTTCCTTGCGGTGCTGCGGACCGATTAAAGGCGCTGGCGTCATTATGGGCCGAATGGACTCGCATTGCCGGTACTCTCCTTGACGCCTGCGATTCAACGGCACTTCTTGGGTAAAGCCCCGTCCTGCCCGGTATACATTTATACCCTGTATTTCGATTGTCGATCATCCGGCCGATCTTATTCAGAGATCATATCTCGGGATGGCATTGGTTGAAATCGCTTATCTACCGATACCTGATACTGAGTACGCTGATCATGTTGTTGTGCCTGCACATCGGCATGGTTACCTGGTCGACGATTCGACTGGCCAAGATCGACCGCTGGTCGTCCGGCATCCAGCTTCGGGGGAGTGAGACGATATCTACGGGAGGATCGTCGAAAGGTGCGGTCAGCCGTCTTCACGAAGGCACCTGGTTACAACTCTTTTTTATACAGTGGGCAGGAGGTTTTATCGTCGAACGCGTCACGCCCGACAGCCCCGCCGATCAAGCGGGTCTGCGGGCAGGCGACAAACTCTTATCTATCAACGGCATGGATCTGGAATTGAATCCTTCCTCCTACTTTCAGGCGCACTCGGAGAACAGACCCCGGGCCCGCCTCCACCGCACACGCACTCGGGAGGGCCGGCTACCCCCCAGCATCCACACGCTCGC
>JAPOYX010000149.1 GCA_026706345.1 Gemmatimonadota bacterium
GCGATGGAAGACGCGCTGGGCCTTGCGAACGCGCTTGAAGCGTCTTCGAATGACATTCCCGCGTCACTGGCGGCATTCGAAGCGGAGGGCAGGCCGAGAAAACAGAGACTGATGGTTGCCGGCAAGCTGAGCTACGAGTGGTACGAGAGGTTTCCGCAGAAGCTCGACATGCCCATTCTCGACTTCATTCTCGACTTCATGGACCGCACGGGGCGCATGCCGCGCAACCGCCTGCGCAGGTTCGCGCCCAATCTCGCGGAAGCCGTCGAGGCACGGGAGGCGTCGCGACAGCGGGAGGTCTGATGACGCCACCGGCAGCCGGCGGTACCATGGATCGGTGAAATCTGTGGGGAGGGAGTGTCATCCGCCGGATCGATCTCAATCTCCTGTACGTTCTGCGGGAACTGCTGAAAGAGCCGAATACCACGAAGGTCGGCGAGAAGCTGAACCTGACCCAGTCTGCGGTAAGCGCCTCCCTGGGCCGGTTGCGCTGGGCTTTCGAGGACGAGCTGTTCGTGCGCTCCGGGCGCGCCATGGTACCCACCCGGCGCGCGGAAGGATTGCTCGAACCTGTGGAGGAAATCATCCAGCGCATCGAAAGCCTCATCGAAGAGGTGCATTTCGAACCGGAGAAACTGCAACGTCACTTTACCGTCGCGACGACGGATTTCCTCCTGCAGAGAGTCGCCGGGCCGATCATTGCGCAGATTCACCCCGTGGCGCCGTACACGCGGGTGATCTTTACCCAGCTCGCCTCGGACACCCGGGACCGGATCCGTTCGAGCCACCTCGACCTGATGATCGCACCGTTCATCGGCGCGTTTCGCGAACTGGAGCAGGTGAGTTTCCAGACGCTCTATACCGACCGCCTGATCGTGGCGGTATGGGCGGGATCGCGGAAGTACGGCGATTCGATCACCGAGCAGCAGTTGCTGGAGGCGACACACCTGGAATTCAACCCGGGGATGGTCGGCGGGCTGAAATCCGTTGCGGAGTTCACCACGCTGACGACGCTGCTCTATGCGCTACGCCATTCCGACGTGATTTCCATCATGCCCGGGAAAGTGGTGGAAGTTCTGGGTGGCGACGCGCATGTCAAAGCGATTGAGCTGCCTTACGACGTGCCGGAATTCGACGTGGGGCTCATGTGGAACCGTTCCTTCGACAACGACCCGGAACACCAGTGGTTTCGCACGATGGTCGAGGCCGCTCTCGAGGACATCTGACAGGGCGATGCATCGTGTCACCGCGAGCGCACCACTTTGCGTAGTGAGAGAAACATGCGCTTTACTTGCCCGTAGGCGAATACCAGATGGGGGATGTGTAAGCCCGCTCCTGGAGGGTCAGCGCCGCGCCGGTTTCCGGTTGCACGCCGTAGAATCTGGCATCGTAGGCGTTCCAGCGGGGCGTCGGAATCTCCAGGACTCGCGCGTAGTAGACAGCGGGCTGCAATGGGTTGAACTGCGGGTCCTGCCAGTAGCCCACCAGTTCCGCATCGCCGATGCTGTTGGTCCAGGTCGCCTCCTGCACGTTTACCGTATTGCCGACGGGCGGCAGACTGCCGTCGGGGCGCAGGTTGCGTCGGTGGGCGTCCCCCCAGACCACGTTGAAGACCTTCTCATGGGTCGTGCCGTGGGCATCGAGCCAGCCTTTGACGATCTGGATCCGGTCGAGGTTGCCGCTAACCGGATCTTTCAGCGCACCCACCAGGAAGGTTGGAGCGGGGCGGCCCGTTTCCGAATGCAACGTGCTCCCCATGGGTAAACCCTTGGCATAACCGTCGGCCGCGAGGTTCCGGAAGCTGGCATCGGCTTCGGTGAATGCCCAGCCACCGAAAAAGCGTACCGTCATGCGCGGCCCTGTGGTGGCATAGACTTCCCTGCGCTGCATGGCATCCCATATCGCCTCCCGGGTGTTTTGCCGCGCCCAGACCGCTGCATAGCCCGAGGCGCCGGTTTCGCTGTTTCGCCAACCATCAGGCAAGTCGATTCCCCCCATGCTCAGGACGGCGCGGTTTTCACTGGGCTCGTCGTTCGCCATCTTGCCGAAAAAGTTGTTCTCCTCGGCCGTGGACAGCGCGGTGTGGCTGTCCGTGGACCCGACCAGACCGAACCGGTAGGGGTTCGTACCCAGGGAGCGTTCCAGTTTCAGCCCGTTTTTCAGTGCCTCGCGTGCATACTCGTACTGGAGCATGTCGTCCGTTTTGAG
>JAPOYX010000150.1 GCA_026706345.1 Gemmatimonadota bacterium
TCGTGGGTGGCCTGGTCACCGGTCTTTTCACCGTGATACAGGCGGCCGCGGCGAGCGTACTGGCCGCGCTCCTGATCGGCTGGGCAAGGCGGCGGCTGAACGCAACAGAGTTCCTTGCGGCGCTGAAACGTACCTGCCTGCAGTCCGGCGCGCTCTTTGCGATCAGTTTCGGCGCCAAGGCGTTTACGGTGCTGGTGGCGGGCGCGGACATGTCGACCGCAATGATCGAGTGGATGACGGCCTCGTCCATCGACGGATGGATGGTGATTGCCGTCATCGTCCTGGCGTTGCTGCTGATGGGCATGTTTCTCGACCCGGCCGGGATCATCCTGCTGGCGGTGCCCGTGACCCTGCCCGTGGTGATGGGCCTTGGCTACGACGTGGTCTGGTATGCGGTGATCTTTGTCAAGGTGCTGGAGATCGGCCTCATCACGCCACCCCTGGGATTGAACATCTTCGCGCTCAAGGCCTCCCTGGACGCTGCGGAAACGGTGCCCCTGGAGGATGTCTACAAGGGCGCGCTGGCCTTTCTCGCGATTGACCTGGTGGTGCTTGCGCTGCTCCTGGCGTTTCCGGACATTTCGCTGCTCCTTCCGGATCTCCTGGGCCAATAGGATCGGCTTTTGTCGAACACCCCGGGGAGGAGTTCCCGTACCTGTCCCGAGATTTCGCGGGTGGAAATGTTGCGAATGGAGCGCAGATTCCGCAATCTCGATGGCAAACTGAATAGGCTGAAGCGAATGAAGTTCCTCATCCGATACGTGTTTCTGTGCGCTGCTGTATTGGCATTCGTTGCCTGCTCCGAAAAACGGGAGGCGGAAACGTCGGCTGCGGACGGTTCTCCCCCTGAACCGGAAACAGTTCCGTTCGAGAAAGGTCCCTACGAAGTAAGGGTCGAGCGCAGCCACTTCGTTCCGATGCGCGATGGCGTGCGGCTCTCCACCGACCTCTATTTTCCGGTCGGTGCCGAGGGCAAGCTACCGGTCATCCTCGAGCGGACGCCGTACGACAAGGGCAGCAAGCGCAAGGCCGACCCGGACGCGCCCATCTCGGCGGCGAACCAGGCCTACTACTACGCGAGCCACGGCTATGTGTTCGCCATCCAGGACCGGCGCGGCAAGTTTGAATCGGAAGGTGACTACGTGGTGCTGAACGGAGACGTGGAGGATGCCGCCGATACGCTCGACTGGTTCGGCGCGCAGCCCTGGTTCAGCGGCAGGAGCAGCATGATCGGCTGCTCGATTCCGGGCGCCAACCAGATCAAGGCGGCCCAGACCCTGCATCCCGCGCTGACATCCATCGTCCCCCAGTCCGCCGCCACCGGCCATGGCACCGCGGGCGGCACCATGGCCAAGCTCTGGAAGCGGGGTGGAGCCACCAACCTGACCATGGCGATCTGGTCCCATTTTGCGGGCACGAACCTGTTTTACCGCCCGTCGCGCCGGCTTTCGCGTGAAGAGTTCCTGCAGGTGGCCGATTTCTACGACCCGGCCCCGGATCTCGGCGATGACCTGCTGTCGATGGGCGACAATCCGGACTTGTTCAACAAGTACTTCGTCGACGCCATGATGGTGCTGCCTTCGATCGACATTGCCAGGGTTCTCGAATCGCCCCCGTCGGACTGGGAAGACCTGACCCGTGAACCCATGGATCCCTGGTGGGACGGCGGCGACTACCTGGAGGACGATACCAGGGTCAACGCGGCGGCCCTGCACATCAATTCATGGCACGACTATGGCGTGAACGAGACGTTCCTGCAGTTCCGGCATTTCAGTGAAAAAGCCGAGACCCGGTATGCGCGCGACAACCAGTTCGTGATCATCTCGCCGTTGGCGCACTGCAATATCGAATCCGTTTCGTCGCGGACGGTTTCGGGCCAGCGGGATATGGGCGATGCGCGCAAGGATATCTGGGGAACCTATCTCAGGTGGTGGGATTACACCCTGAAAGGATTGGACAATGGCTTCGATGAGGAACCGAAGATCCAGTACTACGTTCCCGGGCGGAACGCGTGGAAGTCCTCGGA
>JAPOYX010000151.1 GCA_026706345.1 Gemmatimonadota bacterium
AGAAGAACCGGCGGCGGCTGCCGGCTCGGATTCAGTGCCGCAAGCCGTCGCTGTTGCGAGAGCCCCGGCCATGGCTGACCCGGAGTCGGCGGACGATGCGGTCAATGTGCTGGCCAGCGACCAGGCGGAACTGGCGGCGGATCCCAGCGACTACCTTGTGCGTGCGGACGGGACCATTGAGGTCCAGGCGCAGGAGACTCTGGGTCATTACGCGGATTGGCTTGAGATTCGAACCCAGCGGCTTCGGGACATCAATGGCATGCCCTTCCGTGAGCCGGTGGTGATCGGACGGCGGTTAAGCCTGGATTTCTCCGTCGTATCTCCGGACGAGTTTGAGGCCAGGCGCGTCGCCTATCAGCGGGACACGCAGGAGGCGTTTTTCCAGGCCTACGACGTCACCGGTGTCCGGCATCATGCGGTCCGGCGCGGGGAGTCCCTGTGGGAGCTCGCCCTTCAGGACTTTCGGGTGCCGGTCTGGCTGGTGCGCCAATACAATCCCGACCTCGATCTGGATCGGGTGGCGCCGGATACGGTCGTCAACTTTCCCGTGCTGCGTCCCAAGGGGGCGATCGATGCCGGTTGACGCAAGGATTGTATCGGTTTTCGGCGCCGGCGGGATTGCAGGCGCCGTGCAGATGCGGCCGAGCCTTACGGGAATGGAACGATGATTTCTCGCCTGTTGTTTGCGGCTTTCGGCGCAGTGGCCATCACCGTCGGCTTGTTGCTGCTGATGGATGACGTGACCAGCAGGTACATAATGAGAGATCCCACACTGTACTTCAGGATTACGGACTATATTCCGGCGCCTGACCGCGGCCGTCAGCTCCCGGATGTTCCGGTCGTTCCCGAAATCGCCCCGGACCGGCCCGAATTCGAGCATCCGGAAGAGCAAGAGCAACCGGCCGACGAAGTATTGCCCTGGGAGCTTCCGGAAGAGGCTGCGCCCAACCTGGAGGAACAACTGATGCTGGATGAACGGCAGGCGGCCCTGCCGGGCGGGTTAATCCGTATCGGTGCGCGGCGGGATTCTCGCCTCGGACTCCGCGTCCCGCTCGATCAGGTAACCTTCGGCGTCGAGCACCAGACCGGTTTCCAGCGCCCGCTTCAGGATCTTCGGCGACCACGTTACCCGGCCGGCATCCGTGGCGCCATGGATGGCCATCATGTAGGCATGGGATTCGCCGATGTTCCGGAAGCCGCGCATGACGCCCGCGGGGACGGAGATCATGTCCAGGGTATCCATCTCGATTTCCTGCTCGCCGTCGTCCCCCCAGTAGAGTGCCCAGCGACCGGTCATCGCGAAGAATACTTCCACCGTGTCGTGGGAATGGAGTGCGGCCCCCTTGCCCGGCCCCGCGCCGATATAGGTGACGTTGAACCCTTCCACGGCCGAGATGGCCACGCCCAGGCCGGCGTCCTCCGTCACCCCCTCGCCGATCACGTTGAAAATCTCCCGCCGGTATTCGGGCAGGCGGGTGTCGACGAACGCTTCCGTGCCCGGCAACAACTGCTTGAAGCGGGCCGTGCGCGCGAGCATGTCCTTCTTGCCGATGGGCTTGCTTTTCATCGTCCGGCAACCCGTTACCGGCCAGTGCGGCGCCAGGGCTTGTACACGCTATCCGAGATCGTGTTGACAGGCCCTAGTTTTTCTTCTTTTGGGGCGCCGTCAACTTGACCCGACCACGCTTGCCCGAACGGCGCTCGTTGAGTCGAGCCGCAATTTCGGTCACCGCTTCGGTTACGTCCTCGCGGGTGCCTTGCCGGTAGCCCTTGATCTTGTTCTTGCCCTGGACGATTTCGTAACGGTGCCAGTCCGAGCCCTCCGCTCCGGGCGGTGTTTCGGACCGCTTTACCGATACGACTTCGTAAGGGTCGTCGAGTACAGGTGTTTCGCTGCTCATGTCAAACCCGGTTTGTTCCGGCGATGCCGGTTAGTGTATGGCAAATCCGGCGCGGGGATTGAACTCCACGCCATCCGCGCGAGTCGCAATGATCCAGGCCGCCGCGGGGCGGCCGTCCTTCATGGGATTCCCGGTTATGCTCAGCATGGTGCCAGGGGAAAGGTCGCTCCGTCGAATGCCCGCCCGCATCAGCGTGCTGGGACCTTCGGCTTCAAAGCCCCATGTCGTGACGGTGCCATCCTCGTTTGTCACATACACCAGCAGCCATGAATGCGGATTGGTGTACTGAAATTCCTTGACGACGCCTTCCAGCGTGACTTCTTTCTCGAAATCGAACATGAAAGCGGAGTGGTGACCCAAACTTGCGGAACCGATCAAGAGAGCAACGGCGCCAAGGCCGATGGCTACGAACTTTCTCATGGAATGCTCCAAATCCGTGGACCGTTTTTTTGCCGCATGCGGCATTGAGCGATCTCTGAATTCGCTCATTTATAATAGCAGATCGGGAAGTACGGTACGGTGCGCACCCTTCGGAGCCGCGCATGAAATCCAGGACAGGTCTTGCAATATTCGGTTGCGGTTGGCTGGCGGTGTGCACCGCGCCCATTGCCCAGGAACTGGTTGTCGTGCCGCCGCCGATGGAATTCGAGACATCCGCCGAGCGCTTCGCGTTCCTGCTGGAGCAGGGGTTTACCTCGAACAGGGACGCCATGGCCGCGGGCTCCCATTAGCAGTTGGATAGAACGCCATTGAAGGGATGCCAGGCCGCGCCAACCGCGCCGCCATGAACGCTTCGGGAACAACTCGTCTCGTCGCCCTGTGGTTGGGGCGACTTGGGCCCGGGATTCTGTTTGCGGCCACAGCGGTCGGCGTATCGCACCTGGTCCAGTCCACGCGCGCCGGCGCCCAATTCGGTCTGACGCTCCTGGCCCTGATCCTCCTGGCGTGCGCCATCAAGTATCCCGCCTTCCGGTTCGGGGCCGAATACGCGGCGCTGACCGGCAGGACCGTGCTCAGCGGCTACGAGCGGCAGGGACGATGGTTGCTTGCGCTCATTCTCCTGGCGACCTTCATCGAGG
>JAPOYX010000152.1 GCA_026706345.1 Gemmatimonadota bacterium
CAGGGCGGGGGGGGGGGGGGGTAGTGCTTGTATTTACTACACTTAGAGATTTTTTGTTCTTCTTTGACAGTAGTGCCAAGACGAATCGACAGACCAAGGTCTACAGCAAATAACCCAACTGACATCGTTGCCATCCCATCAAGAAGCCATCAGATACGTACGGCAGCATGTAAATTGTATGGTAATTGCCACATAATACCGTAAAACTTTATAAAAGCAACAAGTAAATTCCTCAAGTGCCCGCGTGTGTTGGTGGCATTCCGTCACACGCGCGTCAGCCAGCCGTGGGCATCCTCGCCCTCGCCGGTGGTGACTGCGAAGAACCGGTCCTGGATCTCTTTCGTGACCGGACCGCGGGATCCGCCGCCCACGGTGATGCGGTCGATGGACCGGACCGGCGTCACCTCCACGGCGCTGCCCACGAAGAAGACTTCGTCGGCGATGTAGAGCATTTCCCGGGGGATGTCCTGTTCGACGACCTCGAACCCGGCGTCCTGCGCAAGCGTCATGACGGAGTTGCGGGTTATGCCACCGAGGACCGAGGCCGCCAGGCTGTTCGTGATGACCCGCCCTTCCTTCACGACGAAGATGTTCTCGCCGCTTCCCTCGCTGATCAGGCCGTCGGTGTTCAGGGCTATGCCCTCGCTGTACCCGTTCTCAATGGCCTCCATGCGGATCAACTGGGAGTTGAGGTAGTTTCCGCCGGCCTTCGACAGGGCGGGGTGGGTATTCGGCGCGGGTCGGGTCCAGGACGAGATGCACACGTCCACGCCGTTCTCCAGTACGTCGTCGCCGAGATAGGCGCCCCAGTCCCATGTACCGATGGCGACTTCCACAGGGCATCCCAGGGGGTCGACGCTGAGCAGGCCGTACCCGCGGTAGACGACGGGACGGACGTAACAGGACGTGTGCTTGTTGGTCCGGATGGTTTCCAGTACCGCTTCGCTGATTTCTTCTCTGGAGTAGGGGATTTCGACCCGGTAGATCTTGCAGGAATCGAAGAGCCTGTCCACGTGCTCCTGTAGCCGGAATACCGCGGATCCCTGTTTCGTCTCGTAGCAGCGCATGCCCTCGAAGAAACTCGAACCGTAATGTACCACGTGGGAAAGTACGTGGATCTTTGCGTCTCGCCAGGGTACCAGTTTCCCATTGAGCCAGATGTATTCGGCCTCCGGCAGGGTGGCCATCGAGGTCTCCTCTCTGCGGTTCGGTTCGCGCCTTGCAATCCGGTGCAATCTGGCGCAAACTAGGGGGCGAACCCCCCGTTGTCAAGGGCAAAAGGCCTTGACACCCTCTTCGCGAACCCCCTAGCTTACCCCATGACGCAATCGGAAAATGACGCGGTGTTCATGCGCCAGGCGCTGGAGCTTGCGGCGAAGGGAATCGGGCGGACCAGTCCCAATCCCATGGTGGGTTCCGTGGTCGTCCTCGACGGCGGCGTCCTGGGCCGGGGATACTACCGGGAATATGGCGGGCAACATGCCGAGCCGCAGGCGCTCGAGGAGGCCGGCGGCCGCGCGCGTGGGGCCGAGTTGTACGTTACCCTGGAGCCCTGCTGTCACCAGGGCAGTACGCCGCCGTGCACGGACGCGATCATCGCATCGGGCATCGCCCGGGTCCACGTCGCCATGACCGATCCGGACAGGCGCGTGTCCGGCAAAGGGATCGAACGCCTGCGCGCGGCGGGCATAGCCGTGGAGACGGGCCTCCTGGAATCGGAAGCGCGAGAGCTGAACACGGCCTACATACACCACCGGGAGACCGGTCGGCCCTTCGTGCTGCTCAAGCTCGCCCAGACCCTGGACGGCCGCATCGCCACGCGGAACGGCCAGTCGCAGTGGATCACCGGGGAGGACGCGCGGAAACGGGTACACCTGATGCGCAGCCGGGCGGACGCCGTGCTCGTGGGGATCGACACCGTGCTGGCGGACGACCCACGGCTCACGGTCCGTCACGTGGACGGGCGCCAGCCCCGTCGAATCGTGCTCGACAGCCTGGCCCGGACTCCGCTGGACGCACGGATATTGAACGGAGAAGCGCCGGCGACCATATGCGTTACGGACGCGGCGGACGCGGATCGGATCGACGGTCTGAAAGGGGCGGGCGCCGAGGTGCTCGTTCTGCCTGCCGGGGACGGATCCATTCCGCTGGAGCCACTCAAAGCGGCGCTTGGATCGGCCGGGATCGTGACCCTCATGGTAGAGGGCGGCAGCCGCGTCGCCACTTCCTTCCTGCGGGAAGGAGCGGTCGACCGGATCGCCTGCTTCGTCGCGCCGCGCATACTGGGCGCGGGGATTCCATCCATCGCCGATCTGGAACTGGACGACCTCTCCAGGGCCATAGATCTGCGGGATACGCGGGTGGAACAACTGGGCGGCGATTTTCTCATCACGGGAACGCCGGGGTACGCCTGAAGAGATCGAGGGCATGCCGCCAAGCGCGTCTGGTGAGATCATGGGCGGCCTTCGCTAAAGGGAGTTTGAACCATGTTCACGGGTATCGTTGAAACCACGGGCGCGGTACTGACGCTAGACGGCGACCGGGACGGCCTGAAGCTGACCGTTGAGGCGCCGGCCATGTCGGCCGGATTTCAGCCGGGCGACAGCGTCGCCGTGAACGGTGTCTGTCTGACCGTCGTGGATACCGCGGACGAGGTATTTTCCGTGGAGATCGTACCAGAGACGGTCTCCCGGACGACCTTCGGCAATCTGGGGGTCGGAGACCGGGTCAACCTGGAGCGGCCGCTGCGCCTGTCGGACCGCATAGACGGCCACCTGGTCCAGGGACACGTGGACGGCGTGGGACGCATCGCGGCGCGGGAAGAGCGGGGCAACAGCCTGTGGTACGAGGTGGAAATCCCGGACGATCTGACCCCCTTCGTCATCGAGAAAGGGTCCGTCGCGCTGGATGGAATTAGCTTGACAATCGCCAGTCTGACGGGTAATTTGGCAGCCGTGTCGATCATACCGCATACCGCGTCGATCACGACGTTCGGCAACAGGCGGAGCGGTGATGAAGTGAACATAGAAGTGGACATGGTCGGCCGGTACGTCGCGTCCCTTTTGCATTCCGGCTGGAACGTAGATCCTAGCGAGAAACCGGGGTCATCATCCATTACCGAAGCCTGGTTGAAAGATACGATGTAGCGCAGGCGATACCCGGCGACGGTTCGAGCACAGACCGGGACGCTTCGTTTCCGGGTGACCGAAAAACGGTTGAGCCGCATGTCGTCCCCCTTTAGTACCATCCCGGATGCCATCGAAGAAATCAGGGCCGGGCGCATACTGATCGTCATCGACGACGAAGACCGCGAAAACGAAGGTGATTTCATCATGGCCGCCGAAAGGACGACTCCGGCGGCCATTAACTTCATGGCCCGTTACGGCCGGGGACTGATCTGTCTTCCGACCACCCGCGAGCGCCTGGAAGAGCTCAAGGTGCCCGCCATGGTCGGCGAGGAGGTCAACACGGCGCTGCTGGGCACCCGGTTCACCGTATCGGTCGACGCCGTCAACGGTACGACCTCGGGCATATCGGCGGCGGACCGCGCCGAGACGGTCCAGGTGTTCGTCCGTCCGGGCAGCAGGCCCGATGACCTGGCGCGGCCGGGGCATATCTTTCCGCTGCAGGCCTTCGACGGCGGCGTATTGCGCCGGGCCGGACACACCGAGGCCACGGTCGACCTGATGCGGCTCGCCGGGCTCTATCCGGCCGGCGTGCTCTGCGAGATCATGGACGATGACGGGTCCATGGCCCGTCTTCCCCGCCTGGTCGAGATCGCGAACGATCATGACCTGAAGATCATCACCATCAAGGACCTGATCGAATACCGCCGGCGCAGCGAGAAGCTGGTAAAGCGGGTAGTCACGACGACCATTCCGAGCAGATACGGGGAGTTCGAGTCCCACCTCTACGAGGACGAACTGACCGGCGATCATCACGTCGCCCTGGTCAAGGGCAGGGTGGACGGTGAGCCGAACGTGCTGGTCCGCGTACACTCCCAGTGTCTTACGGGAGACGTTTTCGGGTCCATGCGATGCGATTGCGGCGACCAGTTGCAGCAGGCACTGAAGCGCATCGCCGCCGAGGGAAGCGGCGTGCTGTTGTACATGCGACAGGAGGGCCGGGGCGTCGGACTGGCCAACAAGCTCAGGGCTTACGCCCTCCAGGATCAGGGCCATGATACGGTGGAAGCGAACCAGGCGCTGGGTCTGCCCGTGGACGCGCGCGACTATGGGATCGGATCCCAGATCCTGGCCGACCTGGGTCTGACCACGATCCGGATCATGACCAACAACCCGTCCAAGCGGGTCGGGATCGAGGGCTATGGCCTTCAGGTTACGGAACGCGTCCCGCTGCAGACTTCGCCGAACCGGCACAACGTGGGTTATCTCAAGACCAAGCGCGGCAAGCTTGGCCACCTGCTCGACCTCGACGAGTCGCCGGACGACGTCGGCTTCGACAGCCTGCTTTGATTTCGCGCCTGCCGCGCGGGCCTTGCCCGCCATGCAGGCCTTGTTGACCGGATGATTCTGAAAAACCGCTGACCTGCGGACGGGAACGCGGGCGCGGACGGAAATGATGTGCAAGGAGCAAGTTCGGATGGGCGTGATCCGCAAGGAGCGAGTTCGTGACGAATTTGATTGAAGGCAGCCTGGTGAACGGCGCGACGGACCGGTACGGCATCGTCGTCGGCCGTTTCAACGGCTTCATCAGCGAATCCCTGCTGAAAGGCGCGCTGGACGGGCTCCGACGCCACGGAGTCGATGACGATCGGATCGACGTGGCCTGGGTGCCGGGCGCCTTCGAGATCCCGCTCGTGGCCAGAAAGATGGCGGGAAGCGGGAGTTATGACGCCGTGATCTGCCTGGGTTGCGTCATCCGCGGCGCCACGCCTCACTTCGACTACGTGGCCGGGGAAGCAGCCAGGGGGATCGCGGCCGCGGGCCGGGACACCGGGGTCCCGGTGATCTTTGGCGTGCTGACCACGGAAAACCTCGAACAGGCCATCGAACGCGCCGGTACGAAAGCGGGCAACAGGGGATGGGACGCCGCGCTGGCCGCCCTGGAAATGGCCGACGTGATGCGCCGGCTGAGCGGATCGGGCGGTCCGGGCGAGTCAGGCGAACCAGGGGACTCGGCGTGAACGCGCGCGCGGCGGAACGGCGCCTGGGCCGTGAACTGGCCCTGCAGTCGCTGTATCTCGCCGAACAGACCGGAGGGGATCCCGGCAAGGCCCTTCCCAGGCTGCCGGGATGGTCCCTGGCGCCGCAGAATACCCGGCGTTTCGCCGAGATGTTGATCGATCGGCTCGGGCAGCACCACGAGACCGTGAACCGGCACATCACCGCGGTGGTGCGGCACTGGGACCGGGACCGCGTGGCGCGCATCGACGACTGCATCCTCCGGCTGGGCGCCTGCGAACTCATTGCCTTTCTCGATATACCGACGGCGGTTTCCATCAACGAAGCGATCGAGCTGGCCAAGAAGTACAGCACGGAACAGTCCGGGGGGTTCGTCAATGGCGTCCTGGACGCCGTGGCGGCGAGACACCTCGCGACGGCCGAGCAAACCTGATCCTGCCTTATCGGCATACCAGCGTATGCACAGGAATGAACCCGAAAAGTGCGATACGGCATTCTGTCCGACATACATGGAAACCTGGAAGCGCTGGATGCCGTGCTCGAAGCGCTGGAAGAAGAGCGCATAGACCGATACCTCTGCCTGGGCGACATGGTCGGGTACGGAGCCAGTCCCAATGAGTGTCTCGACCGCGTAATCGGGCTGACGACGGACGTGATCGCCGGCAATCACGATCATGCCGCGATCGGGAAACTGGATATCGCCACGTTCAACCACTTTGCGGCGGAAGCGGCCCGGTGGACGCGGCGGCAGCTCACACCCGCGGGACGGCGGTACCTGGCCGAACTGCCCTACACCCGGCGAATAGGCGATCTCTACGCCGTCCACGCGAGCCCCGACAACCCTGGAGCATGGCATTATCTTACGTCGCTCGGGCGCGTGATCGAAGGGTTCGAGGCGCTGCCCGGCGGCATATCGGTTTGTGTCCTGGGCCATACGCACTCGCCGGGCATTTTCGAATCGAGTACCGCGGAGAATCGATGCCGGGAGGTTCCGGCCCGCACACATCCCCTGGCGCCGGAGAACAGATACATCGTAAACGTCGGCAGTGTCGGTCAGCCGCGGGACGGTGATCCCAGGGCGGCTTACTGCGTGTTCGACGCGGGCGAGAGACGGCTCGAAATAAAGCGGGTTCCCTACGACATGGAGACGGTGCAACGAAAGATCCGCGACGCCGGGCTGCCGGACATGCTCGCCGAACGCCTCGCGCACGGCAGATGAGCAGCGGCTTATTCGCCCGATGACAGCGTCTCGCCCGCTGACGGCGTCTCGTCCCGATGGAGAACAGCATCTTGTCCGATGAAGAACAGTGTGTCATCCCGATGAACAAAGAACCTTAAAGGGGAATATCAGCACATGCCCGTGTTTCGCGTCGTTTTCATGATCGGCACGGCGGCCGCATTTCTCATCTCGCTGGCCGTGTATACGAAGACCATCGCTCCCACCGTACCCTTCTGGGACGGGGGCGAGTTCATTGCGGCTTCTTACATCCTGGGCATACCTCATCCGCCCGGCTCTCCCCTTTACATCCTGATCGGCCGGCTCTTCACCATGCTGCCCGACCTGGGCATGGGTATCGCCTGGCTGGTGAATTTCTCTTCGTGCCTGTTCAGCGCCCTGACCGTGACGGCCGTTTACCTGGTCGTCGTGAAAACCGTTACGCTCAACCGGGACCGGGATGGACTGACCGGGTACGAGAGCGTGATCATCTGTTGCAGCGCATTGACAGGCGCGCTCCTGCTGGCGTTTTCAGATACGTTCTGGTTCAACGCGGTCGAAGCCGAGGTCTACGCGCTTTCCATGTTGATCATGATGGTCTGCACCTGGGCGATCCTGCACTGGATCGAAAACCACGAGCAGAGCGGCAGCGAGCGATATCTCTTCCTGATCGCCTACCTGGCTTTTCTCGGTATCGCCGTGCACATGTTCACCATGCTGGTCCTGCCTGCCGCGTTTCTGAGCGTTGTCTATACGGACCGGGTCATCCGGTCAAACAGGAAACTGATTCTGCTCTGTGCGGTCATGGGCCTTATCCTGTTCAGCGTCGTAGCCTCCATCGACGTGTTCTTCCTCGCGGTTCCGCTCGCCATTGCCGGTCTGGCGCTTTCCAGGGGACGGCTGCCTTGGGGCTTCCCGGCACTGGCGTTCGTCCTGTCCGTCGCCGTGATGTTTTTCGGACTGGAAGGCGTCGGCTCGTACAACGGACTTCCGCTGCTCGTGATCGGCGGATTCGAGGCCACCTGGGGAACGGTCATGTTCAGCGTGGCGCTGGTGAGCCTCGGCCTCGCCCTGGCCTCCGCGACGGCCGACGATGCGGGCCGGTACAAGTGGCCTTTCTGGATCATCGTGCTCTGTCTCGCCGTACTGGGATACTCCGTGAACTTCTACGTGCCGATACGGGCGGCGCAACAGCCGGTAATCAACGAGAATGATCCGTCGAGCTGGGCTAATTTCGAGGGATTTCTGGAGCGAAAGCAATACGGCCAGGAGGGCATGCTCGAATCGATGTTCAATCGCAAAGGCAGCTGGTCATCCCAGTTCGGCAACGGCGAAAACATAGGATTCTGGCGTTTCTTTTCCCGGCAGTTCAGCGATCCCGGCTTCCCCTACTGGCTCTTCCCCGTTCTGCTGATCGCCCTGGGAATCCTCGCCCAGGCGGAGCGCGACCGCCGAAGCATCCTGTTCCTGGGCGGGATGCTGCTCACGTGCAGTCTCGGCCTCATCCTGTACATGAACTTTTCAGACGGTACCCGGGGCATACAACGCGAGGTGCGCATCCGGGACTATTTCTACACGCCCGCCTTCGTCTATGCCTCGGTGCTGATGGGCATAGGGATGAGGTCGCTGCTGGGACAGATCTCTACGTGGCTGCATCGATTCCGGTTGCCCATGGAAAGAGGCACCGCGGGAATCGCCGTGTTGTCCATCGCCCTTCCGCTCGTTCCTTTCACCTATCACTACGAATCCCACTCCCGCGAGGGCAACTACATCCCGTACGACTACGCGTACAACATCCTGCAGTCGTGCGACGAAAACGGGCTCATCTTCACCAACGGCGATAACGACACCTTTACACTCTGGTTCCTCCAGGAAGTGGAAGGCATACGCAAGGACGTGCGGGTGATCAATCTCAGCCTGCTCAACACGAACTGGTACATCAAGCAGTTGAAATACCAGGAGCCCAGGGTACCGATCGCGCTGGCCGACGAGACCATCGACGCGCTGAGCCTCCAGCGCTGGGACGACAGGGAGGTCGAGATCGCCGGGATGACGTGGACCGTACCGAGGGCCGGTACGCTTGGAGAAGATATCGGATATCTCAGGGTGCAGGATCTGATGGTTCTGCACATCCTGGAACAGAACAACTGGGAGAAACCCGTCTTTTTCGCCGTGACCGTCCCATCGGAGAACGACGTGGGCCTGGACGGGCACATGCAGATGGAAGGCATGGCATGGCGGATCGTGCGGGACCCCAACCCCGAACTGATGGACCTCGACAGGACCCGGCACAATCTGTGGAACGTCTATCAGTATCGCGGCATAGCGGATCCGGAGGTATACAAGGACGAACAGGTCAGCACCCTCCTGCGGAATTACACCGTGTCCTTCCATCAACTGGCGCTCAACCGCTGGAAAAGGGGTGAAATCGATCAGGCCATTGCCGCCATCGAGAAATACCTGGAGTACGACATCACCAACGGGGTGCTCGAGCGATTGATGCTCATCCAGTTTCACGCCGACAAGGGCATGTTCGCGGATGTCGAGCCTTATGCGTTCGAGCTGGCAGGTGAATACAAGACTTTTGACGGGTATACGGCCCTGAACCAGGCCATGCAAAAACAGGGACGGGTCGAGGAGGCCATCGCCCTGCTTGAACGCGGTGTGGCGACTTTTCCCGAATCTACCGCGGGGTACGATCAACTGGTAAGTCTCTACTACCAGCGGGACGATACGGAGCGCGTGCTGGAGACCCTCGAAAGGTGGCAGCGAATCGCACCGGGAGATTCGGTCGTACAGGCCATGATCGACGAACTGAAGGAGGCCGGCGACGCGGGCGGACCCTAGGCGGACCGGTCCGTGGTCCGCACACGGGGCGGCAGGGCTCCGCGCGGGACAGCAAAGCTCCGCACGGGACGCTAAGGCTCCGCTGGTTTCCGCGGCCTCGCGGCGGGAGTGTTGCCGGTTCAGGTAAATGCGCATTCTGATCATCAACTGGCGGGACATCCGCAACCCGGAAGCGGGGGGCGCCGAGGTGCACCTGCACGAGACGTTTTCGCGGATCGCCGCGTCGGGACACCAGGTTACCCTGCTTTGCTGCCGATTCCCCGGCGCGACGGATTTCGACCATGTAGACGGGATCGAAATCATACGATCCGGCGGGAAGTGGACGTTCAACCTGGCCGTTCCCCGGTTTTGCCGACGGCACCTCGCACACCGTTCATACGACGTAATCATCGAAGACATCAACAAGATCCCGTTTCTGCTGCCCTGGTTCGTGAAGGAAACCCCGGTGATGGTCCTGCTGCACCATCTGTTCGGAACCACGTTCTACCGCGAAACCAATCCGGTATTCGCGACCTACCTGTATTTCATGGAACGGCTGATTCCCTGGGTCTACCGGGGGTGTCCCTTCGAAGTCGTATCGGGAAGCTGCCGCGACGAACTCGTCGGCATGGGGGTTTCGGCGGACAGCATCAGCGTCGTGCACAACGGACTCGCCGCCGGGATCATGGATGCGCCGGACCGCATGGACCGCCCGGCCGCGCCGGGCCGCAAGGAACCCGGGCTGATCGTATATCTGGGCCGTCTGAAGAAGTATAAGAACGTGGACCACCTGATCCAGGCCTTGGCGATTGTCCGCGAGGAGGTTCCCGGCGCCCGCCTGCTGATCGCGGGGACGGGGGACAGGCGGGCCGCGCTGGAAGCGCTGACCCGGTCCCTGGACCTGGAGGGGGCGGTTGAATTCGCCGGATACGTATCGGAATCGGAGAAGATCAGCTTGCTGACGCGGGCTGAGGTCGCGGCGTATCCGTCCAGCAAGGAAGGATGGGGGATTACCGTGATAGAGGCCAATGCATGCGGTACGCCGGTGGTAGCCACCCGCGTCTCCGGGCTGCGGGACGCCGTGGTCGACGGGGAGACCGGCCTGTTGACGCCCCCGGGGGACCGAAAGGCGATGGCGCGCGCCCTGATCGGCCTTTTGCGGGAACCGGATGAGCGGGAGCGGCTCGCCCGAAACGCTCAGGCAAGGAGCAGGCGTTTCACCTGGGACGAAACGGCCCGTCAGACGATCCAGGTTATCCGGCGTACCATGGGGGAAAGCGCAGATGCCCGGTGAGCATCTGGAGAAGCGGGAGGACAGGGTGGATGTTTCCGTCGTAGTCCCGCTGTTGAACGAGGCGGAGAGTCTTCCGGAACTGCACCGGCGGATTGCGGACGCGCTGGAAGAGGCCGGCGCGTCATTCGAAGTGATCTTCGTCGATGACGGCAGCCGGGACGGGTCCTTCGAGACCATACGGCAGCTCAGGGAAGACGACGGCCGGGTCAGGGCTATCCGGTTCCGCCGCAACTATGGAAAGTCCGCGGCGCTGGCCGTCGGTTTCGAAGCGAGCCGCGGCGATGTCGTCGTGACCATGGACGCGGACCTGCAGGATGACCCGGCGGAGGTTCCCCGCATGGTCGACCTGCTCGGGCAGGGATCCGATCTCGTCTCGGGGTGGAAGAAAGACCGAAAGGATACTCTTTCGAAAAGGCTTCCTTCGAAGCTGTTCAACCTGGTTACCGGAATCGTCTCCGGCCTGCGGCTCCACGATTTCAACTGCGGCTTGAAAGCCTACCGGCGAGAGGTCGTGGAGAATATCCCCGTCTACGGCGAACTCCACCGTTATCTGCCGGTACTGGCGCACTGGGCGGGTTTCCGCGTCACGGAAACACCGGTGCTGCACCATCCAAGAAAGCATGGAAGCAGCAAGTTCGGCATGGGCCGGTTTACCCACGGACTCTTCGACCTGCTGACCGTGTACTTCGTATCGAATTACACCCGGCGTCCGCTCCATCTATTCGGTTCCTTCGGCCTGTTGTCTTTCGTCACGGGATTGGGCATCGCACTCTATCTGACCTGGCTCTGGCTGAGCGGTGTCGGCATCGGGACCCGGCCCCTCCTGCTGTTCTCCGTACTCCTCATGGTCCTCGGCATCCAACTGGTCTCCATGGGCCTGATCGCGGAAATGATCGCCCACCAGGCCCGGCGCACGGAAGATTACGCCGTCCGGGAACGGCTGGGATGATATCATGGCACGCTCCCGGCACGGCCGGATCTGTTTTTTCGGCACCTACGAACGTGACTACCTGCGCAACCGCACGCTCGTCGAAGGCCTGAGAAGTTCGGGCTGGCAGGTGCAGGAATGCCACGTGCCCCTCTGGGAGAAGGAACGCGACAAGACCGGCGCGTACCTGGGACTGTGCTCACTGGCATTTCGCGCCGTAGAACTGAAGCTGGCCTACCTTCGGCTGCTGCTGAAGTATGTTTTCACGGTTGGAAACTACGATATCATGGTGGTCGGGTACATCGGCCATTTCGACATGCCGCTGGCGTGGCTGCTCACCAGGCTGCCGCGGCGCCCCCTCGTTTTCAGTCCCCTGATCTCCCTGTACGATACCCTGGTCAACGACCGCCGCTCCTTCGCGGCCGGCACGCTCATGAGCCGGCTTCTGCGGCGGCTGGACCGGTGGACCTGCGCGAGGGCGGATCTCGTGCTCCTGGATACGGACGCCCACATCGGTTACTTCGTGGATACTTTCGGTCTTCCGCGCCACAGGTTCGCACGGGTATTCGTAGGCGCGCCGGAGTCGGACGCCCTACCCTGTGCGGCCGGTGAAAAATCGCCGGATGACAGGGAGTTCCAGGTTGTCTTCATCGGCAAGTTCACGCCGTTGCACGGACTGCCTTCTATGCTGGAAGCGGCGCGGCGGCTCCAGGACGAACCGGACATCGTCTTTCATTTCATCGGATCGGGACAGTTGAGCGATGAAATGCACGAGACCGCGCGCAGGCTGGCTCTCGACAACGTCCGGTTTACGGAATGGATTCCCTACGAAATGATTCCGCGGTACCTGCAGGGAGCAGGCGTATGTCTCGGGATTTTCGGCACGACAGATAAGGCAGCCCGTGTTATCCCGGGGAAAGTTTTCATCGCGCTTTCCCTGGGCAAGGCGGTCATCACGGCGGATACCCCGGCCATCCGGGAGCTGTTGACCGACGGTGAAAGCGCGGCGGTTTGCGGGCGGGGAGACCCCGATGCGCTGGCCCGTGCCATCAGGGGATTGTATGAAGACCGGGAACTGCTGGACAGAATCGCCGAGGGAGGCCGCCGCGTCTTCCGCGACCACGCTTCTACGGAGCAGGTCGGCCGGTCCGCGTCTATTGTGCTGGAGAAGTTGATGACGGGAAGTGTCTGATACTTTTCGATAGCCCCGAAGTCCAATTCGTTAAATCTCTATTTGACACCTTAATCGACACGATAAATGACAATGTTTGAAAATACCTCAAATATCTGTTAAATATTCACTTGTACTTAAAATGTGAACCGTTTTTCTAAGCGTTTCAGCCTGACTTGACAGGTTATCTGACCACAAATCAGACATATGGTTTGTATTCCGATTCGATCCCTCACAGCGACTTCACCATGACGACGGCGTCCTCCACCGGATTCGAATAATAGGACTTTCGCAGGGCGACAGAGCGGAACCCCAACTGCCTGTACATCCCGCGGGCCGCTTGATTCGATTCGCGGACTTCCAGGGTACAGTTGGCACACTCTCTCCGGACCGCCTCCTCCAGCAGCCAGGCCATCATGCCGTTCCCTATACCCCGACGGCGGTGGCCAGCCTCGACGGCGATGTTGGCCACGTGCACCTGATCCGCCACGGTCCACCCCACCAGGAAACCGGCAACAGACTGTCCCGTGACAGCGACGATGGTGACGGAAACATCCGACGTCATCTCGTTTAAAAACGCCGTTTCGGACCAGGGAGCGGGATAGGAAGCCCGTTCTATGGCCAGGACCTCGGAGAGATGCTCCCGGGTCATTTCATGTATGACGAAAGCGCTCGTCTCTGGCATGGGTCAGTCCGTCGACGGTTCGGACCGGCCGTGGGAGGCGGAGGAGGTATCGGCCGCCGGGGAACGCGCGGGCCGCGATGGCGGCTGTTTGGCGAAATCCGCTCTTCTCAGGTACAGGGGTTCGAGTTCGTTCAGGGATGCGTGCTCATCCCGCCTGAGGCTGTCCATGCCGAGAAACGTGGTGGACGAGGCCAGCAATCTCCCCGTACCCGGCGGCGCGAAACGGGCCCGGTCACCGAGCACGGCGGCGATGCCCGGACGGTACGCATCGACTCCGCTGCCGACGAGCACCACCGTATCCTCAATCGATGCGACCACGTCTTCAAGGAGACGCACCCTGTAATCGCTGAGCCGCGCCGGCCGGCCCTCGCCCGTTTCGTACCGGGCTTCGTAGACCTGGCCCCTGCGGGCATCCGTCAGCACGTGGACGGGATAGCGGCTGAACGGCACCTGGAAAGCGATGGCGTCGAGCGTGGGCACGGCGGCGACAGGCCGTTTCGTAACGTAGGCAAGCCCCTTGACCAGGCTCAGACCCACCCTGAGCCCGGTATAGGACCCCGGTCCGATCGAGATCGCGAATCCATCCACGGCGGACCATTGCAGGTCCAGTTCCCCCATGGTGCGCTCCAGGATCGCGGGCAGCTGTTCGGCGTATACGGCGCCGATCTCCAGCGTCGCATCGGCCATCACCTCCTGATCCCGGATCACGGCTATCCCGGCGGAGGCGGAAGAAGTCTCCAGTCCCACGACAATCATAATCGGTTTCCTCTAGAAACGCAGCTTCGTCAGCAGCCATCCCCCGATCAACAGAACGAAGATGGGGGCAATATCGATCCGCACATTGGTTTTAGGGATGGCGATGGGCGGAATGATCCGTCTGAAGGGCGCCAGGGCCGGTTCCGTAAGCCAGGTCAGCACGCGGACGAGCGGCGCGGACGGATCCGGGTTGAACCAGGACATCACGGCGCGAATGACGATCAGGACCAGGTATATACGAAGTAACTGAACAAGGATCATGTCAATCCTGCATCAGGGCTGGAACCGCTTCCACAGCATCGCGAACGCATGGGAACTGTAGCGACGGGCGCGCCCGTTGTCAACGGTGAAGATGGCGAAAGAGGAGCCCGAGACCACCATACCGTGGTTACGTTCCCATCGCACCGGTCCGGAACGGCAAGTAACCTCTGGCGCGGCGCCGTTCCGTCTTCTATTTTACGGGATTTGTACGGTCGATACCTGGCGGTGGCGGGCGGCTTATATCTTGGCGAAATCCGTGGCGGGGAAAGGACGGAAAATGGCGGACATTCGGGTCGACGGGAGCAGGCTGCGATCGTTCACGGCCGCGGTCTTCGAGAAGGCGGGACTGCCGGTCGAAGACGCGGCCATCGAAGCAGAGGTGCTGGTCTGGGCCAATCTGCGGGGAGTGGACTCCCACGGCGTTCAACGCGTCGCCGGGTATGTCCGCTCGGTGGAGGCGGGACACTACAATCCCCTGCCGGATATCCGGATCGAGCGGGAAACACCCGCCACGCTGCTCATCGAGGCGGACCGCGCCTTCGGGCCCGTGGTGACGACCTATGCCATGAATCAGGCGATCGGCAAGGCCCGGACGGCGGGCATCGGCTGGGTGCTTATCCGGAACACGACCCACCAGGGGGCCATGGCGTACTACGCGCAGATGGCCGCACGGGAGAACATGGCGGGGGTCGCATCCGTCTGCAACCCGCCGAACATGGCGCCGCCGGGGGCCCGGGCGCCAGGGGTGCACAACAGTCCCATCGCCATCGCCGTGCCGGGAAGCCGCATCCCCTTCATCTCCCTGGATATGGCCACGAGCGTAGCCGCCTTCGGCAAGCTGGACGTAGCCGTGGACCGGGGCGAATCCATCCCGGATACGTGGGCGCTGGACGAGGACGGCCATCCGACGACGGACCCTCGCAGGGCCCGGTTCCTTCGTCCGACCGGCGGTTACAAGGGCTACGGCCTGGCGCTGATCTTCGAATGCCTGTCGAGCCTGATGGTGGGGAACCCCCTGCTGACGGCCGCCATCACGGGTCCCGGCGCCCGGCCCGGCGTGCAGAACAGCTTCATCGGTGCCATCGATATCGCCGCCTTTACCGATCCTTTGGCGTACCGGGAAAGTATAGACGACCTCGCGGCGGCCATGAAGGGATTGCCGCGCGTCGAGGGCGTAGACGAACTCTTCGTGCCCGGGGAGCCGGAGGAGCGGGTGTATCGGGACCGCATCGAAAACGGCATACCCCTGCCGCCGGGCACCCGGGAAAAGCTCAACGAAGTCGCGGTTAAATTTTCGTTGCAGGTACCCTGGGAGGCATAGATGGATCGACGGACGAAAGTATCCGGGGAACGCGGGTGTGATCCTGGTTTTCAGTTTCGGGCCGGCCGTGATTCGGGATGGCGGTTCGTGCAGAACAACTCGTTGAGCGTCATGGAATAAAACCACTTTGGAGAACAAGTGCATGACCAGTGACTGGGGCTATTCGGAAGAAGGATTAAAGCACTACACCGCCTGTCGGGCCATCGGTCCTATCGTGGTGGACGGACGTCTCGACGAACCGTCGTGGCGGCTGGCGGAACGGTCGCCGCGCTTCGAGGATCTGGAGGAGCCGGGCCGGCCGGCGCTGTTCGACACGCGGGCGGCGGTGCTATGGGACGACGACTATCTGTACGTGGGGTTCTGGGTGGAGGAGCCCGACGTGCGGGCGACGTACACGGAGCGCGATTCCATGATCTGCGAGGAAAACGACGTGGAGGTCTTCATCGCCGGGGAAGACGCCTACTACGAGTTCGAACTGAACGCCCTGGGCACGATCATGGAGCGGTTCTACGTGTGGCAGGAGGCCTACGTGGAAGCCGGTTACGGCGCGATTCCCGAATTCGACCTGCAGGGCACCGACCTGGTGGATACCCTCGGGGGAACGAAGACGGGCCATGCCCACCCCCGCGGGCGCCGCTGGGCGTTCCGCGAATGGGATATGCCGGGGCTGAAGTGGGCGGTACACGTGGACGGCACCATCAACGATCCGACGGACAGGGACCGCGGGTGGACCGCGGAGATCGCCTTCCCCTGGCTGGGACTGAAGCACCTGGCGGACGGGCGTTCGCTGCCGGCCCGGGAGGGCGATACGTGGCGCATGGATTTCTCCCGTTTCCACTGGATCGAGGAAGGCGGTTTCAAAACGTGTCCGGGATGGGCGTGGACCAGTCACGGGATCTATGATTCGCACATCCCCGATCGTTTCACCGTGGTTCATTTCACCGAGAAGGCGGTGGGTGGGAACGGCGCGCATGCGGATGGGGCGTGCGGAGAAGGAGAGTGTGATGGGCAGTGAGACCCCCTCGACTGTACCGAAGACCTTGAAATACCCTTGTCCCAGGGCCCTGGCCACCGTGGTCGTGGACGGCCGCCTGGACGAGGCATCGTGGCGGCGCGCGGCGCGGTCTCCTCGTTTCAGCGATCACACGGGCGCCCGTGCCCTGTTCGATACCGAGGCGGCCCTGGCCTGGGACGACCGAAATCTCTACGTCGCATGCTGGCTGGAGGACCGCGACATTCAGGCTACCCGGAAAGAGGCAGGCCACGAGGTTCGCCAGGACAGCCACGTGGGCGTGCTGGTCACCGGTTCCGGCGCGTACTACGACCTGGCGGTGAATCCCCTGGGCGCCACATCGGAAATGGTCTACGTATGGAAGGAGGCCTGCCGGGACGACGACCGGTTCCACGTACCGGAATTCGACCTGGCGGTCCATCGGCCCGAGGTGCTGGGCGGCCACACGCGGACCGACATCCGCGCCATGCGGTGGGCCTTTTCGGACTGGAATTTACCCGGCTTGCAGGTCGGTGTGCAGGTGGATGGCGACCCGAAGAGAAGGGACCGGGCCGATAAGGGCTGGACCGTGGAGTTGGCCCTGCCGTGGGACGGTCTCAAGTGGCTGGCCGATGCGCAGACTGCGTCGCCCGCCGCAGGGGACGTCTGGCGCGTCAGTCTGATTCGGCGGCAGGTGATCGACCAACGCGGTCATCGCTGGCAGGCCACCTGGACCTGGCAGCCCCTGGTCATCGTGGACGGCCTGATGCCTGAAACCCACCTGGAGTTGGAGCTTGCCGAATAGATTCCTGAGACTTTGACAAGAGTATTCGTGGCGCCTGGCCGCACCAGAGAGAGCCGGGGCTGACAAGGTGACGCGCCAGGTCAGTTCCGGCGCATGAATCCCGAGAAGAAGTCGTTGCCCTTGTCGTCCACTACGATGAAGGCGGGGAATTTCTCCACCTGTATGCGCCAGATCGCTTCCATGCCCAGTTCGGGGTACTCCACCAACGAGACCTCCCGGATGGAGTCCTTCGCCAGCCGCGCGGCCGGCCCGCCGATGGACCCGAGATAGAATCCGCCGTGCTTCTTGCAGGCGTTGGTGACCTGGACGGACCGGTTCCCCTTGGCGAGCATGACCATGCTGCCGCCGGCCGCCTGGAACTGGTCCACGTAGGTGTCCATTCGGCCCGCCGTCGTCGGGCCGAATGATCCCGAAGCGTAACCCTCCGGCGTCTTGGCCGGTCCCGCGTAGTAGACGCACAGGTCCTTGAAGTACTGCGGCAGGTCCTCGCCGCCGTCCAGCCGTTCCTTGAGCCGGGCGTGGGCGATGTCCCGGGCGACGATCATGGGGCCCGTCAGGGAAAGGCGCGTTGCGACCGGGTAGCCGCTGAGCGCGGCGCGGATCTCGGACATGGGCCGGTTCAGGTCGATTTCCACCACGTCGCCGCCGAGGGTTTCGTCCGCGACCTCCGGCAGGAACTTCGACGGTTCGGTCTCCAACCGTTCCAGGAAGATGCCGTGCCGCGTGATCTTCGACAGGATCTGCCGGTCGGCGGCGCAGGAAACGGCGATGCCCACCGGACACGAAGCGCCGTGCCGCGGCATGCGGACCACCCGCACGTCGTGGCAGAAGTACTTCCCGCCGAACTGCGCGCCGATGCCGATTTCCTGGCTCATCTTCAGCACCTTCGCTTCCATTTCGAGGTCGCGGAAGGCCTGGCCGTACTCATTGCCCTCGGTCGGCAGGGTGTCCAGGAAACGCGCGCTCGCCAGCTTGGCCACCTTCAGCGTGTATTCCGCCGAGGTGCCCCCGACCACGATGGCCAGATGATACGGAGGACATGCCGCCGTGCCGAGGATGCGGAGTTTCTCGTCTACGAATTCGAGAAACCGGTCCTCGTTCAGCAGCGCCCGGGTCTCCTGGAAGAGGAGGCTCTTGTTCGCCGATCCCCCGCCCTTGGTCATGAACATCAGCTTGTACTCGTCGCCCCGGTCCGCGTAGATCTCGATCTGGGCGGGCAGGTTGGTCCGCGTGTTCGACTCCGTGAACATATCGAGAGGCGCCTGCTGGCTGTACCGCAGGTTGGTGCTGAGGAAGGCGTTCATGGTCCCCTGCGAGATGGCGGACTCATCGTCCCCTTCCGTCCACACGCGGTTGCCCTTCTTGCCCGTGACGATGATCGTGCCCGTGTCCTGACACATGGGCAGGATGCCGCCGGCGGAGATGTTGGCGTTCTTCAGCATCTCCATGGCGACGAAGCGGTCGTTGTCGGACGCTTCCGGGTCGTCGAGGATCTTGCGCAACTGGGCGAGGTGTTCGGGACGCAGCAGGTGGGAACTGTCCCGGATGGCCTGGTCCGCGAGCAGGATCAGGCCATCCGTATCGACCTTGAGGATGTCCCTGCCTTCGAAAGTTCCCGTTGAAACATGATCACTGGTAAGCAGACGGTACGGTGTCGCGTGCTTGCCCAGGGGCAGGAGCTCGCGATGGACGTAATCGTTCAAGCCGGGTGTCTCCTCACACGAAGCTCACGTCGACGGTTTCGAAGCAGGTGCGATGGGCGTCGCATTCCGCGGGTCCCACGACCTTGTCATCGGGACCGATGCCCGACACGGAACGGACGCACCAGAATGAGCGGCCGGGTTTTTCCTCGGTAAGGGTCCGGTCGTTCTTCTCCGCCGTGTAAAACGATTTCGTCCTCAGGAACCGGCATACGGGTTGTGCCATGATAGACTCCTTGCTTGCGCCGCAGGAGAGCTGGACGGCCCGGACAGCCGGACAATCTGGGCTGCCGACCGCCCGGAACGCCTCCTGTACCGCCTACGACGCCAGGGCCAGAACGGCCTGTTTTACGAGGTTCTTCGCGATCTCCACCTTGTAACCGTTGTGCGGCATGGGCGCCGCGTCTTCCACCGCCGCCTCGGCGGTGCTTTCCGCCCGGGCTTCGGTGATCCGCCGGCCCCTGATGTAATCTTCCGCCTCGACGGCGCGCCACGGAATGGGCGCCACGCCGCCCAATATCAGGCTGGCCCGCTCGCAGGTCCCGTTCACGACGGTCATCTGGGCGGCAAGGCTGACGAGAGCGAAATCGATGGACTCCCGCTCACGCACCTTGAGGTACATGCCCCTGCTGTTCGCCTCCGGTGTCGGCACCGTGATTTCAGTCACGATCTCGTTGGGGCGAAGGATGTTCTCCCTCCGGATGTTCATTTCGGGCAACGTGAAGAAATCGTCCATGACGACTTCGTTCCCGCCACGGGGACCATGGATCTTCACCGTGGCGCCCAGGGCCATCAGCGCCGGGGCCGCATCCGAAGGATGGACGATGTAGCTCGGTCCAGATCCGAAAATGGCGTGGTAGGTATTGACCCCGCCCACCGCGTAGCACCGCGCCCCGCCCTTCTTGAGACAGGGGAAGTCCTCGCTGCGGTAGTACCAGCACCGCGGCCGCTGCAGGATGTTCCCGGCCAGGGTGGCCATGTTGCGGATCTGCGGCGAGGCGATGACGGCAACCGCCTGGCTGAGCGCCGGGTAGTCCTGAGAAACGGCGCTATGCGTCAAAACGTCCGTCAGGGTCGTCAGGGCGCCGATCCGCAGCCCGGCCTCATCCTGGCGGATGTAGTCCAGACCGTCAATGGTCTTGAGGTTGACCACGCGCTTCGGGACCGCGGCGTAGTCCTTCATCTCGCCGACCAGGTCCGTGCCGCCCGCCATGACCACCGCGTCGTCCCAGCTACGGCCGAGAAGGGAAGGCACCTGCTCTATCGACGTCGCGTTGACGTAGGAAAAGTTCCGCATGGATCAGCCCTCCTTCACTGCGGCCAGCGCGCTGAGCACTTTGTCGGGGGTGAACGGCATCTCCCGTATCCGGGCACCGCAGGCGTTGTAGATGGCATTGGCGATGGCGCCGGGGGTCGGGATCGTGGCGGGTTCGCCGATGCCGATGACGCCTCGTTCCGGTTCGTCGTACCTGAGAATCTCGATTTCGGGGATGTCCGTGGAGCCCATGAGCTTGTAGTCTTCCAGGTTGGCGTTGACCATGTAGCCCGTCGCGGGATCCATGATGCGGTTCTCGTACATGCCGTAACCGATGCCCATCAGGACGCCGCCGTTTACCTGGCTCGCCCACGTGAGCGGATTCAAAATCATGCCGCTGTTGTGGACGGCCACGACCCGGTCGACCTTCACCAGGCCGGTCTCGGTGTCCACGCTGACTTCGACGAAGTGCACGCCGGGCACGCCGCTGTCCGAGTAACCGGGCAGCCACTGGCCGTGGAAGAAGATGGGCTCGTCCCCGAGCTGGGCCGTCGCCTGCTGCCACGTCATGCTCTTAGAGGGATCGCTGCCCACGAACACGTTGCCGCCCGAGGCAACCAGTTCGCCGGGTTCCACGCCGAACCTGGGCGCGATCTTCTTGAACAGCTCGAGTTTCGCCAGCATCGTCGTACCCTTGATGGCGGGGGAGACCGACGCGGCCGTGGTGCTTCCACCGCTTCCGCCCGAATAGGGGTAGTTTGTGTCGCCGATTCCGACGGTGATGTCTTCCATTTTCAACCCGAACTCTTCGGCCGCGACCATGTGCACCAGGGTGAGCGTCCCGGTACCGATGTCCTGCGTGCCGCATTTTACCTCGACGCTCCCATCCGGGTTGATGGTACACTCGGCCTGCGTCCTTCCGCCGCCGCCGCCCCACCGGGCCGATCCCACGCCCATGCCGGTCTTGATCCGGCCGGTCCCTGAATTGGGCGTGGCGCTCCGGCGGGTCTTCCATCCGATGTGCTCCGCCCCCATGGCCACCATGTTGCGCCGCGCTTCATTCGGATCGTTCATCTGGCGGATGTCGATGGGGTCCATGCCCAGCGCCTCGGCCATTTCGTCCATCATGGATTCCATGGCGAAGGCCGCCTGGGGGTGTCCCGGCGCGCGCTGGGCGGCCATCGGCCCGGCGTTGGTGAACACGCTCGTCTGTTCGATGCGGTAGTTGGGGATCTCGTACAGGTACGGCGCACCGGGTATGTTGGCGCTTCCGGCGACACCGGGCGTGCCGTAGTTGGACCGCTCGTAGGCGACCAGCTTACCGTCCCTCGTCGCCCCCAGCTTCACGTGCTGTACGGCGGAGGGCCGGTTTCCGGTGGCCAGGTGTTCTTCCTTGCGCGTCAGCATCAGTTTCACGGGCGCTCCGGCCTTCCGGGCGAGCAGGGCGCAGATCACGCCCTCTTTGCGGGCGCCGAACTTGGCGCCGAATCCACCGCCCATGAACTCCGTGATCACGCGCACGTTCGTTTCGGGGATGCCGAAATGCCCGGCCAGTTCCCCGCGGACACTGAATACGCCCTGCGTGGAGGCCCAGACCGTCAGTTTGTCGCCTTCCCACTGGCACACGTTGCCGTGGGTCTCCAGCGCGATGTGGGACTGCACCTGGCATCGGAAGGTGGCCTCCAGGGTCACGTCGGCCTGTGCGAATCCCGCCGCGATGTCGCCCTGCTCGCCGACCCTGGGCTCGCCTACGTTTCCGCGGTCGCTGTGCACCTGGGCCGCGTCCGGGTCCCGCGCCGCGTCTTCGTCCACGACGAAGGGCAGCACCTCGTAATCCACGTCGATGGCGTGCAGCGCGTCTTCGGCGACTTCCGGCGTCGTCGCCGCCACGGCCGCGATTTCCTGTCCGGCGAACCGGCACTCCCGCGAGAATACGGCGGGGTCGTCGCCGGGCAGCACCACCACCCTCACGCCGGGCAGTGCCATCGCCCGGGTGGCGTCGATGCGATTGATCCGGGCGCGGGGATGGGCCGACCGCAGGATGCGTCCGTAGAGCAGGCCCGGCAACTTGATGTCGGCCGTGTACTTGGCGCGCCCGGTGACCTTGTCTACCGCGTCCACGCGGGTATGGGGCTTGTTGATATAAGTGTTCTTCGAAAGATCGCCCCAGCCGCCTTCGCCGGTGTCGGGGACTTCAATTTCAATTTCCCTGGGTTCACCGTCTTCCTGGATGGTGATCTTGACCTTCTTCATCTTCTGCTGCATGGCCTCACCCTCCCTTCCGCATCTTTTCGGCGGCGCTCATCACGGCCTCGAACACGTGGGGATAGGTGCCACAGCGGCAGATATTCCCGGACAGCCCCTCCCGGACCTCTTCCGGCGTCGGGTTGTCGTTGGCGTCCAGGAGCGCCTTGGAGGACACCAGGAAACCCGGTGTGCAGAATCCGCACATCAAGGCGTCCTTCTCGATAAACGCTTCCTGGAGGGGGTGCAGGTCATCGCCGTCGGCCAGCCCTTCGACGGTTTCGATTTTCCGTCCCTGGGCGTCCATGGCCAGCGTCATGCAACTGAAGACGAGCCTGCCGTCCATCACCACGGTGCAGGCGCCGCATTCACCCCGGTCGCACACCACCTTGGGACCAGTGATCTCCAGCCTGTCCCGCAGCGCGTCCGCCAGGGTCGTGCGCGCTTCCACGTCGACATTATGCGACTGTCCGTTCACGTCGAGCGTAACCGTCGCCGACATGACGCCCTCGGCCTCCTGGGCGGTCGCCGTCTTCGCACCTGAAACCAGGACGGCTGGCGCCACGGCCGCAGTCACCGCACCGGCGCCCGCGCCCTTGAGAAAACCGCGCCGCGTGAACCGGGTACCGCCATTTTCCTGCGCGGCCGATGGCTCTTCAGGCGCGGCTTTTTGTTTTCGGTCAGCCATAGGGCCTCCTTTATGCATACTGAAATCACGCTACTGACGCATGCTATCCGACAGATTCAGGTTGGCGAGTTATCGCGAATTTCGAAATCGCAGCGTATGGCTTGCTGTGGTAAACAGGATGGGAAACCACCCTTTGAATATGAAAGTCGACCCAGGCGCCGTCAAGGCCTTTCATTTCAGCTATACTGTTAAAGTTATACAAAAAAAGAAGGCGATTTCATCAAAGAAGATCCACTGGCGTTTTCCCTTGCGAATACCGCCTGAATATCCTTAATTTCAAGGGAAGAAGGACGGCAGCGTGAACTCGGATGGCTGTAGTTTTTGGTGGCCGGTCCATGCGTCGGGATGATGCTTGCAAACAGTCCGGCCGGAGGGGCCGGAAGTGGTAGCACGACAGCCGGAGAACGGGAATGAAACGTTACGCATTTGCCGCCATGGCCGGCGCCGCTGTAGGCGCCCTCGTAGGCGCGGAATTCTACCTTCGACGCCAGGACCACGCGTATAACAGGGACCGATGGTTCCACGAGGAATACGACGGCGCCCATCCCTATATCGTGTTTCACAACCGAAGTGGCTGGGAACTGATGCCCGGATACAGCGTGGCCGGCATCCGTATCAACGACTACGGGTTCCGGGGAACGGACTTTCCGAGGCGGAAGGACCCCGACGTCGTCCGCATCATGTGTCTCGGCGACTCCTGCACCTTCGGCGCGCCGGGGGACGACTCGCCCTATCCTTATCAGCTCGAACGGCAGTTGGCGCAAATGGGCCTGGGGCGTGATCACCAGGTGATCAACGCCGGCGTCGACGACCACGCGTCTATCAACGCCCAGTTGCGCCTTCCCCGGCTGCTGGCCTTCGAACCCGACATCCTGATTGTCTACATCGGCTGGAACGACATGTGGCTGGGGAATCCGAAACATTATCCGGACATGCGCAGGAAGACCCAGTCGTACTGGCATTACGGTAACGGCGGCGATACGGGGCTGAGGCTGCTGGACGAAGCCAAGGAGATCCTGGATCTGAATACCCCGCCGCCCATCGGCTCCTTCGATCTCGAGGATTTTCTACCCGAGAACTTCGAGTACAATATGCGCCGCCTCATCCGGACGGCGAAGAACGACCGGGTCCGCGTCGTCCTGACGACCCTGCCGACGCTCATCTCCGGCAACGGCGCCGAGATGTCCCTGCAAAGCCTGGACAAGCTGCGGTACCCGACGTTCCTCGCCCGGGGAGACGTCGACCGGCTCACGCAACTCTACGATATCTACGATGCCTCGATCCGCCGGCTGGCCATGGAAGAGGATACGGATCTCATCGATCTGAACGCCGCTTTTACCAGGATGGACGGCGAACGCGGCCAGTATTTCTCCGATACCTGGCATCCCACCATCGAAGGCAGCGGGATCATCGCGCAGGCGCTGGCACAGGGCCTGCGAGACCGCGACATCGTAGGATAGCCCGGACCCGTTGAGACACGTATTAAAATACACGGTGTTTCCCACGCCTCTCGGTCCCATGTACGCGGCGGCCAGCGACGCGGGCGTGTGTCGTATTACGTATGACGTCACGGTCGAAGCCTTTGAGACCGACATGCTGAACCGCTTCGGCGCGGATCTGGCCTTTGTCCCGGACGGCGACATGCTTTCAACCGTCGAAGACCAGATCACGCGGTATTTCGCCGGAGAACTGAAGGTTTTTGACATTCCCCTGGATTTTCTGCGAGGCACGCCGTTTACCCGACGGGTCTGGCGCGCGCAACAGGGTATTCCATACGGAGCGTGCCGATCCTACAAGTGGGTGGCCGAACGGGCGGGAAGGCCCAGGGCCGCCCGGGCGGTGGGCCAGGCCAACCGAAACAACGACATCAGCCTGCTGGTGCCCTGTCACCGCGTGATCGCCAATGACGGCCGCCTGGGAGGCTACGGCGGCCAGCCGGACATCAAGGCTTTTCTGCTCGATCTCGAAGGCGCGGACTACATCCGCTGACCGCTGCCGGCGCTTAGCTTACCGCGCTTTCCGCCAGGCGCTTCCCGGTGTAAAGACTGCCCATGCCGCTGGATATTCCCAACAGAGTCTACTTCGCCTACGCTTTCCAGTGCAGATACCGCGAACAGGCGCCCCGGATCAACGGCGTCCTGGACGACTGGGACCCCGAATACCTGGTACCCGACCTGGGTTTCCTGGAGAACCGACCGAAAGCCGCGGACGTCTACATGGCCTGGAACGACGAGGGCCTGTACTTCGCCGTGGACGTGCGCAAGCGAAAGCCGGTCCAGTCCCACTACGGACGGCACTGGTCCGGGGACAGCTTCCAGGTCTGGCTGGACACGCGGGACGTGAAGACTGCGCGGCGTGCAGGGCGGTACTGCCACCAGTTCAACTGCCTGCCCACCGGGGGCGGCGACGACGGTGACCGGCCTGTCGTCAAGCCCACGCAGGTCGATCGCGCCCGTGAAAAGTGGAACATGCCGGAACCGGAAGCGCTTCCCGTCGCCTCCCTGATTACGGACCGAGGCTACACCCTGGAGGTGTGCCTCCCGACTCATACGCTCAGCGGATACGATCCGGAAGAATTCCCCCGACTGGGTTTCACTTATTTCCTCAACAACTCGGAACACCCCGCCCAGTGGTGGAGCGCCGGGCGCGACCTGCGCGTCCACGTCGATCCCAGCACCTGGGGCACGGCGGTGTTAAGGAGGTAGTAGTAAGGATACCGGGTGTGCAAAATCGGCGTGGTACTTCGACCGGCAGATAAGGTGTCGGTCTGACCATCATTGAAAGGACGTAGCGTGCAAAAGGTTCAGGGATTCGGTGGGTTCTTCTTTCGGGCGATGGACCCGGCAGGACTTGCGAAATGGTATCAGGATTACCTTGGCATCAATCCTGCTCCGACGAACATGGAGATGGCGCCCTGGGTGACCGAGTCCGGCGTGACGGTTTTCTCACCCTTCGATGCCGACACGGACTACTTCGCGGCGGACAAGACTTTCATGCTGAATTTCCGCGTGGCTGATTTGGACGCGATGATCACGCAACTGAAGTCCGCGGATATCGAGGTCAGCCACGAAAGCGAGATGGAGGGCATCGGCCGCTTCGCCCGAATCCACGACCCCGAAGGAAACGCGATCGAACTTTGGGAGCCCACGTCGTGAGATTCGAGGCCGGAACATGGTGGAAGGACCGGGATCGCACTGGAAAAAAACGCCAAAGCGTTTGGAAAAGCTTCAGGTTACGGTGGGATAACAAGCTACAGGTTAAACAACACAGCATCGACCCGTCGATGAAACCCCCGTGGCACCATCCACAGACTCATAATCCAGGCTCGGCGCCAGCCACCGTTCGATGGCCTCGACGGTCATCCGCTTGCGCCGGGCGTAGTCCTCCACCTGGTCGCGTCCGATTTTTCCCACGTTGAAATACCGGGCCTCGGGGTGTCCGAAGTAGAGGCCGGCGACGGACGGCGGCGGGTCCATGGCGTAGCTTTCGGTCAGCGTAACGCCGATTCTTTCCTCGACCTGGAGCAGATCGAAGAGCCGGCGCTTCTCAGTATGGTCGGGACAGGCCGGATATCCGGGCGCCGGCCGGATCCCTCGGTACTTCTCCCGGATCAGATCTTCTCCGGAGAGATCCTCGTCCCGTCCGTATCCCCATGCGTGGCGGGCGCGTTGATGAGTGTGCTCAGCAAAAGCTTCGGCCAGCCGGTCGGCGAGTGCCTTGACCATGATGGCGCGGTAGTCGTCGTGGTCGACTTCGTACTGCCTGACCAATTCGTCGAGACCGATCCCGGCGGTGACCGCGAAGGCGCCGATGTAGTCTTCCGTGCCTTCAGGTCCCACGAAATCGGAAAGGGCGAGGCAGGGCCCGTCCGCCGACCGGGGCCGCTGCTGGCGCAGCATGTGGAACGTCGCGCGGATCTTCGAACGGGCGGCGTCATCAAAGAGCACGATATCGTTCCCGGTGGAATGGGCAGGGAAGAACCCCCATACGGCCCGGGCCCGTAGCGACTGTCCACGCACGATCTCCTCAAGCAGACTCCGCGCATCTTCGAACAACTTCCTCGCCTCATCGCCGACTTTGTCATCTTTCAGGATGGCGGGATATCGTCCCCTTAACTCCCACGCACCGAAGAAGGGCGTCCAGTCGATAAAGGGAACGAGTTCCTCCAGCGGATAGTTGTCGTCGACGCGAATCCCGGTGAAGCCAGGCACCGCGACGGTCGCTTCCGACCATTCGAGGGCGGGCCGACGCGCGCACGCCTCGGCGAAAGGCACCAGGAGCATGCGCGGCGTACGTTTTTCGTAGGTATCCCGGACCTGCTGATAGTCCTCGCGCACGCGCCGGGCATAGTTCAGCCTCAACTCGTCGCTGAGGAGGCTTCCAACCACTTCCACGGCCCTTGACGCGTCCGTCACGTGCACGGTCGGACCGTGATAGGCCGGCTCGATCTTGATGGCCGTGTGTCTCCTACTCGTCGTGGCGCCGCCGATGAGCAGGGGCAGTTCGAAGCCGTTGCGCTCGACCTCACGGGCCACGTGGATCATCTCGTGGAGCGACGGGGTGATCAGTCCGCTCAATCCGATGAGGTCGACACTTTCTTCCACGGCCGTACCGATGATCTTCTCCGCCGGGACCATGACCCCCAGGTCGATGATGCGGTAGTTGTTGCACCCCAGGACCACGCCCACGATGTTCTTCCCGATATCGTGCACGTCGCCCTTGACCGTGGCCAGGAGGATGGTCCCCTGGTACTGTCTTTCCCCGCCGTCACCGTGCTCGGCTTCCATGTGGGGCACCAGTTGGGCCACGGCCTTTTTCATGACCCGCGCACTCTTAACCACCTGCGGCAGGAACATCTTCCCATCCTGGAAGAGATCGCCGACGATGGACATCCCGGCCATCAGGGGCCCCTCGATGATGTGAAGCGGACGGTCGTAGCGTTTCAGTGCCTCGTCCATATCGGCCTCGACGTGGTCGGTGATGCCATTGACCAGGGAGTGGGAAATGCGTTCCTCCAGGCTGTCTTCCCGCCAGTCCTCGTCCTTACGCGCCCGTTCAGCCGCCGCTCCTTTCCTCGATTCGGCAAACTCCAGCAACTTTTCGGTGGCGTCGGGCCGGCGATTCAGCAGGACGTCTTCCACCATGGCGAGCGTCTCCGGGTCGATGTCCTCGTAAATCGCCAGTTGTCCCGCGTTGACGATGCCCATGTCCAGTCCGGCCTGGATGGCGTGGTACAGGAAGGCGGCGTGCATCACTTCCCGGATATGGTCGTTGCCGCGGAAGGAGAAGGAGATGTTGCTCACGCCCCCGCTGACCTTGGCCAGGGGATGCCGCTCCTTCAGCCGGCGGACGGCCTCGATGAAGCTGACGGCGTAGTCGTCGTGTTCCTCGATGCCAGTGGCCACGGTGAGAATGTTCGGATCGAAGATGATATCCGCCGGGTCCATGCCGATCTCTTCGGTGAGGATCCGGTAGGAACGGCTCAGGATCTCCACCTTGCGGTCCGTATCCGTGGCCTGCCCGTCCTCGTCGAAGGCCATCACCACCACGGCGGCTCCGTACCGTTTCGCCATGCGGGCCTGGTGCTTGAAAACCTCCTCGCCCTCTTTCAGGCTGATGGAATTGGCGATGCTCTTGCCCTGCGCGCATTTCAGGCCCGCTTCGATGACCGGCCAGCTGGAACTGTCGATCATGACGGGCGTGGCGGCGATGTCGGGTTCGGACGCGATGAGATTCAGGAAGGTGGTCATGGCCCGTTCGCTGTCGAGCAATCCTTCGTCCATGTTCACGTCGATGACGTTCGCCCCGCCCTCGATCTGCTGCCGGGCCACGCCCAGGGCTTCCTCGTATTTCTCCTGACGGACCAGCCGGGCGAATTTGCGCGATCCCGTCACGTTCGTCCGCTCGCCGATCATGGTGAAGTTGCCGTCGGGCCGCACGGTGAAGGTTTCGAGTCCGCTGTACCGGGACAGGGGTTCGACGGGATGGGGAACCCGCAGTTTCCCCCGCTGCTTGACGGCCTCCGAAATCGCGGCGATGTGCCCGGGCGTGGTACCGCAACATCCGCCGACCATGTTGAGCCAACCTTCTTCGGCAAAGTCCCCCAGTACATCGGCCATGTATTCAGGGGTGTCATCGTAGCCGCCCATTTCGTTTGGGAGGCCCGCGTTAGGATAGCAGGTCACCGGGAGGTTCGCGATGTCCGACAGTTCTTCGATGTAGGGCCGCAGTTCCGTCGCGCCCAGGGCGCAGTTGATCCCCACGCTGTAGAGCTCGCCGTGACGAATGGACGTCCAGCAGGCCTCCACAGTCTGGCCGGACAGGGTGCGGCCGCTGGCATCGACGATGCAGAACGACGCCATGAGGGGTACGCGGCGCATCCCTTCGTCGAAGAGGCTGTTGATGGCGAACAGGGCGGCCTTCAGGTTGAGCGTGTCGATCTGGGTCTCGACCAGGAGCAGGTCCGCACCGCCGTCGAGGAGACCGCGGGCCTGATCACCGTAGGCGGCGACGAGGTCGTCGAAGGTCACGGACCGGTAGGACGGGTCGCTGACGTCGGAGGCGACGGATGCCGACCGGGTGGTGGGCCCCAGGGCGCCGGCCACGAAGCGAGGGTGCTCCGGATCGGCGGCCATGGTGGACACGGCGGCCCGTTTCGCGATTTTCGCCGCCGCAACGTTGATGTCGTATACCCGGTCCTGCAGGCCGTAGTCGGCCTGCGAGATGGCCGTGGCATTGAAGGTATTGGTCTCGATGATGTCGGCGCCGGCGTCCAGGTACTGCCGATGAACCTGTTCGACGAGGTCCGGTTGCGTGATCGACAGCAGGTCGAGATCGCCCCGCAGCGAAACGGGATGGTCTTTGAACGCATCGCCCCGGTAATCGGCCTCATCCAGGGCATGGCCCTGCAGCACCGAGCCCATGGCGCCGTCTATAATGAGTATGCGCTCGGCCAGCAGCCGGTCCAGCAGGTGGTGGGTTTCGGTTGTTTCGAGATGGGACTTGCCGAAGATCTCGGGCTCCTTATCGAGGATGTACTTCGCGGGTCGCTGCGCCATTGCGGCTCATGCGTACTGGGGACCGCTAGCCCGGAACGCGTGCAAGGGAAGTGTGCCAGGACGTGTGCCAGGCAACGCGCAAGTTTCGGATGTCCCTGTGCCGCACGGTCGTAACGCCGGTACCCGTATCACTGCTTTAAATGTACGGGAGGTCCGCGGGATCGTCAAGGTCGGAGCGCGCCAGGGACCGGGCGTGCGTCAAGGCCGACGCGATAGGTCTTCCCATCGGAGATAGGACGTTATATCATGTCGTAATACCTTTATGCTATACCAGAAGATCAACGGGTAAGCACCGCGGATCGGCAATCAGTGAAGGAGTGCTATAATGTCCGAGAGGAAAGATGAAAGTACCACGACTGGCGCGGGGCTTTCGCAGGCCGGGCCAGGGCTTTCCCGCAGGGGATTCCTGAAAGGGGCCCTGGCGGGCGCCGGTGCGATTTCGTTAGGCAGTTACGAGGCCGTGGCCCAGATGGTGGGCGGACCTTCCGTCCGCGGTTGGGGTGTGCCCGCGGGCCTGGTGCGCATCGACAGCAACGAGAACGCCCTGGGGCCGTCTCCCCGGGCGGTCGAGGCGGTGTTGTCCCTGGTTACCAGCATCAACCGGTATGGCCAGAACCCGGACCTGCTGGGCAAGCTCGCCCGCCGGCACGGCGTTCCGGTCGTCGAGTGGACGGACAGTCCCTTCGCGCCGGTACATGACGCGTGGATTGCCGTAGGCGCCGGCTCGTCGGACCTGCTCTTCGCCATTGGCCATGCCTACGTTCGCGAGGGCACGGAGGTCGTGGAAAGCCTGCCAGGCTTCGGTTTCATAACCAGGTTCGCCGGTGTGGCGAACGCGGACCCGGTTCGGGTCCCCCTGCTGGATGGCATGAAACCCGATCTCGATGGTATCAGTGCAGCCGTGACCGACCGGACGTCCATGGTCGTCGTGACCAGCCCCGGCAATCCCACGGGCCAGTTGACCTCCCTGTCGCAGTTGAGGCCCTTTGTTGCGTCCATCCCCGAGCGGGTCCTGGTCCTCGCCGACGAGGCCTATATCGAATTCGCAGAGAACGAGGAAGACCGCGAAGGCGCGGCATCGCTGATCGCGGATCACCCGAACGTGATCGTTACGCGCACATTCTCCAAGGTCTTCGGCATGGCCGGCATGCGGGTGGGATATGCCGTCGCTCATCCCACGGTGATCGCACGGATCGGCCGCCACCGGGCCAACACGCTCACCCTGCTGTCCACCCACGCCGCGGCGGCGGCCCTTGACGACACGGACCACTTGCGACGTTCACAGGAACTGGTGAGCCGGGGCAAACGCTATTTCTACGAGCAACTGGACACCATGGGCATCGAGTACGCGCCTAGCGAGTCGAGTTTCGTGATGATGAACATGAAGACCGACGTTGATGAACTCGTCCGCCGGCTGCGCGAGGAACACAACGTCCTGGTGGGCAACGCGAGGGCGCGCTGGAATATCGAGGGCTGGGTCCGAGTCACCGCCGGCCTGCCCGAGGAGAACGAGGCCTTTGTCGCGGCGCTGAAGAAGGTGCTGGTGAGCAGTTAGTCGGAGAAGCCCCCCTGACGGACGGACCGAAGGACAAGACGCGCAGGCAAACCTAACGAAGGGAATCCCGTACGACCAGGTGTCGCCCTATAGCACCCATGGCCGCGTCCATCTGGTCCATGCGTGAGTTGTGCTGCACGTCCAGTACCCGGTCTACCTGCGGAAGGTGCCAGCCAAGGCGTCGGGCCAGTTCCGCCTTGCCTACGCCCTGTTCTTTCATACCCCGGTACAACATCACCTTGACGGCAGTGAGCGTAGGCAGCACGGTGACGTCCCGGCCCTTTGACGGCAAAGGGATATCCAGGCCGTCATGAATGCGGGCTGCGATCGCCTCCTCCATTGCGTCGGTTGCGCGGGCGATCGCCTCCTCCCGATCCATGCCGAACGTATTGAGTTCAGGAAAATCGGGGGATGTGACAAGTACGGTGTTATCGTCTCTTTCGAGAATCACAGGATACTTGAGCATCAATCCAACCCCAAGTCTTTTTTGATCTTTGCCACCAGTTTCCGCCCAAGTTCCTTGCTTCCACCATGCATAGGCAACTGGGTTTTCCGATCCCGCAAACGAACTGTTACGTGACCACTCCCGCCCTTATGCGTGTGAAACGAACATCCTCTTTTCCTGAGCCATCTACGAAGTTCGTTTGCGTTCATAACAAACGATACACAACAGATCTGTTTATGTCAACAGAAATGTTGTGCAGGATACTTCGGGTAATCTATGAATCAGGTATTTAAAGGACTGCGTGGAATGCTTGAGTTTGTACCGTATCCGTGAGAGATTCTACGATTTGATCCGACGAACCCGGGGTCGGACAGCCCTCACTCCGCCTGTACAGCCTCTGCCGGGTTGGCCGTGGCCGCTTTGAACGCCTGGTATCCCACCGTCAGCCAGGCGATGATCAGCGCGGCAAGGCCCGCGAAAAGGAACACCCCCATACCCAGCTCGATTCGGTAGGGGAAACCCTCGAGCCAGGCCTGTATGACATAGTAACTCGCCGGTGCGCCGACTACGAATGCCAGCAGGACCAGCTTCGTGAAGTCCCTGGACAACAGCAGGATCACATTGGTTATTGTGGCACCGAGGACCTTGCGGACTCCGATCTCCCGGGTCCGCTGTTCGGCCATGAAGGACGAGAGGCCCAGCAGTCCCAGACAGGCGATGAGTATGGAAAGGACGGCACCGGCAACGAACACGGAACTCAATCGTTGTTCGGCCTGGTAGAGTTGCTCCAGGTCTTCATCGAGAAATGAATACTCCATGGCGGGATGGCCTGGATAGATCCGCTGCCATTGTTCCTGAATCACCTCCAGTCCGCGTGAAACGTTGCTTCCCTGTATCCGTATTACCATGAACGCGGATGGTTCCGGGATCACCTGTATCATCAGCGGTTCGATACGCTGGTGCAACGACTGGTTGTGAAAATCCTCCATGACGCCGATGACGCTCAGCATAGGCTCGTCGTCGGAAGCGCCCGTTATCCTGTAGGTCTTGCCGATAGGGTTCTCCCAGCCCAGGGCGCGCACGGCTGCTTCGTTGATCAGGCAGGCGGTGGAGTCCGAGCCGAATTCACGGGAAAACGACCGACCCGACACCAATTTGATATCCATGGTTTCCACGAAGTCGTAGTCTGTCCAGATCATCTGGTAAAGCGGACTCTCATCCTCCTGCACGCCCTCCGGCGTAACCAGGTTGAGACTGGGCGGACTGCCGGGCACGCTGGTCGAAGAACTCACGTTCACGATTTCAGGATACTGCAGGGCCGCGTTTTTGTAGGCCGGATACTCCCTGATGGCCTCTTCGTCCGGCAAACGAACGACCACCAGGTGATCTTTGTCGAAGCCGAGTTTCTTGTTCTGCATATACGCCAACTGATCGTGGATCACGACCGTTCCGACGATCATGACAATGGAGACGATAAACTGGAAAGAGATCAGTACCTTTCGCAGCAGTGAACCGGAAACGCCCGCTTTCAGCGCACCCGTCAGCACGGCAACCGGCCTGAAGGAAGAAAGGACGAAGGCGGGATAGCCTCCTGCGACGATTCCCGTAAAGAGGGCGATGCCCACCAGCACCGGCGCCAGCCACGTGGACTGGTAATCCATCACCAGCGACTTGCCGGAAAGCGCGTTGAACTGCGGCAGAAGCAGGTGAACCAGCCCCAGCGCAAACGCGAGCGCGATCAGGGAATACAGTACGGATTCTCCCACGAACTGCTTGATCAGTTGATTCCGCTGGGCGCCGAGTACTTTCCGAATGCCCACCTCCTGTGCCCTGCGGGCGGAACGGGCGGTGGACAGGTTCATGAAATTGACGCATGCGATCAGGAGGAGAAACACGGCCAGCGAAGAGAAGATGTACACGTACCGGATATCGCTGTTGGGCGCGATTTCACCTTCCAGGCGGGAATGCAAATGGATATCCGTGATCGGCTGCAGGTAGGGTGTGGCTACAATACCGATGGATTTCAGCAATTCACCCAGGTATCTGTCCAGAAAACCGGGGAGTTCTCTTTCGAGGGTTTCGGGTCCGTAACCGTCTTCCAGTAGAAAATAGGTGTACAGCGTATGGTTGAATGCGTTCCCCTGCATCGAGGAAGGTTCGCCGTAAAGCCTGTTCGGCGCCAGCGAGGCGTAGGAAGCCAGGAAGTCGGCTTGGAAGTGCGAGTTCGCCGGCATGTCCTTCATGATGCCTGTGATCGTAAACTCATAGCGGCCATCCCCGGTAATCACCTTGCCGATCGGGTTTTCATTTCCGAAGTACTTGTCCGCCATGGACTGCGACAACACCACGGTATGCGGTTCGGCCAGGGCCGTTTCGGCTTTGCCCTGGACGAGAGGGAGCGTGAAAACGTCGAAAACCGACGAATCCGCGAAGATGAAGTACCGCTCGTAGAACCGTTTGTCTTCATACCGGATCAGCCAGCGGGAATTCGGCGGCTTGATCCGGGTGTACGCTTCGATCCCGGGATAGTCCGTCGCGAGTGCCGGAGCCCAGGGCGGGGGCGTGACGGCGGCTTCGACGGGCCTGCCCGCCACCGTCGCCGATTCCACCAGACGGTATACCCGGTCGCTCTTTTCATGAAACCCGTCGTAGCTGAGTTCGTCCTGCACGTAGAGCAGGATCAGCACGCAGCTGGCCATACCGATAGCCAGCCCCAGGACGTTGATCGCCGAATAGCCCTTATATTTCAGCAGATGCCTTATAACGACGGTCATATAGTTTTTGAGCAAGAAGCACTCCCGGTGTTAAAGAAGGGTTGTACGGTTTCAGGACACAGGTCCCCGATTCAGAGCCCTGAGGATCTGGTATTAAGACTCAAAGTAACCGGTTTAAGTTGCGGGAATCAATACAAACACAAGGAAGGCTGTAGCTCAATCCGGTCGCCTGAAGGCCGATAAAACCATTGTTGCCGTTATGTTACGAGGGAAGGAAATGCTTAGCCGGTACGACCAATGTCG